>NZ_CALPCM010000029.1:0-35831 GCF_943193015.1 Hominisplanchenecus murintestinalis | reverse complement strand
CCGGCAGCGTAACGATAGGGGAGGGGGCTGTCGTAACAATTATGCCTGACGCATCCCTGACAATAGACAACGGCGGCACGCTTACGAATAACGGCAGCATAGAAGGCGAGGGAGCCTTTACGGTAAACGGTCTGCTTATCGGAACCGGGACTTTGGGAGAAGGGATGCAGATGGCATTTCTCTTGACAGAAGATATGGTGGCAGACGTGGGAAACGCTGTTTATTGTGCAGAGCCTATCGTGCCGGAACCGGAAGTTTCCGTAATGATTGGCGAGAGGAAGACCACATTTGAAAAAGACGTAGATTTTACATATAGCTATGCGAACAACACGAATCCCGGCAGGGCAGACATTACGGTTACGCCGAAAGAGGGAGGGAAACTTATGGGCGAAGCCGTAACAAAGTATTTTATGATTGGGAAAGCCGAACAGGCAGCTCCCGCGGCATGTAACCTGACATTTACAGAAAATGAAGATAAACAGACATTCACGGCAACGATAGAGAGGACAGAGGGAGCGGAATACAGTTTTGACGGGGAGACATGGACAGATGGGAATACAAAAAGCGACTGCCAGCCGAATACGGCATATACGGCATATATACGGATGAAAGAAACGGATACGCATTTCGCCAGCGATGTTGTGAAGGCGACGTTGAAATCACCGGGATTAAAGGGGAATGAAGGAAATACGGGCGTAACAGAGAATCAGATGACAGCTCCGGAAATTTTAAAGCTAAAAGCTATTGCCGGAAGAAAAGGCATATCTGTACAGGTAACGGTAAAGCCTGTTGCGGGCGCGGAGCGATACGAGATTTACCGTATATCGGGAAAGAAAACCACATTGGTTAAAACGACATTGTCAGGGAAAACCCAAATCCAGGATGAAAAACCTGTACAGAGCGCGAAATATTATGCGGTAGCGGTAACAAAAGATGGCAGTGTGAAAAGCGCAGCCGGGGCAGTAAAGGCAATCAGGCTTGCCAAAGGAACGAAGATAAAGAAGGTTTTGTCCACATCCAAAGGAATAAAAATCACATGGAAGAAAGGAAAAAGTGCAAAAAAATACGTGCTGTACCGTTCAACAAAGAAAAATTCCGGTTATGTGAGAGTGAAAACCCTTGGAAAGAAGAAATTAAGTTATGTGGATAAGAAAGCAAAGAAAGGCAAAAAATACTATTATAGGATAGCCGTAGTTACCAAATCGAATCCAAGTCCAATGAGCACGGCGTCGAAACGTGTGAAACGCAGATAAGGATATCCAACAGGATAAGATATAATGGATAAAAGAACTGCTGCTTTAACGGTTGAAAAGCCGTGAAGCGGCAGCTTTCTGTGTTTTAAATGAAAACTCCTGGCCGCTTGGCTGGTTTGTTTTTTGCTATTGTCGGGTACAATATTGCGAAATAGAATGATTAAAACGCCAGGTTTTGTGAAAAAAGGAGAGTTTTATGTCGAAGAATAAAAGAAAGCAGTTATCTATAGATGAACATTATGTACGTCCGCAGGCTTCATGGGAGCAGATGAAAGCTGCAAAAAATATCGGGCAGACCGTATATATCTATGGCGTGACGGGAACGGGAAAGACTTCTTTTGCGGTGGATTTCCTGGGCAGGAAAAGATATCAGTATGTTTCCGTATCTGATACCGGAATCGAGGAAATTGCCGCGATGGTATCGGAAAAGACAGAGTTACAGACAACTCTTGTGATAGATGATTTACATCTGCTGGAAACATGGGAGGAACGAAGTCTCTACGGGCAGTTAATAGAGGAGCTGAGCGTCAGAAAAGATGTCTGGCTGATATTGATATCAAGGGCTTCGATACCGAAATGGCTAAAGTCTGTCCATATCCGTCATTTTTTCGTGACGATAGGGGAAGAACAGTTATTTTTGACAGAGAAGGAGCAGGAAATTTATTTAGAAAAATGGGAAGTGTACCCAACGGAAGCTGCCAGTAAAAGGATTCGGGAGCTGGGGCATGGGCATCCCCTTTATCTCCAGATTGCAGCCATGAGGCTTAAGGGCATTCCAAAGTTTGAAAGAACAGAAGACAAGGAAGAAGCAGAGCTTCACGAAATTGAAGAATCCAGAAAAGATATCTGGGATTATTTTGAGGTACATGTGTATGACCAGTGGAACGTGGAACTGCAGGAGTTTTTGGAGTCAATATCTATTGTAGAACAATTTGATCTGCGGACGGCGCAGCAGATTACAAAGAAAAAGAACGCGGGAAGACTGCTTGTGCAGGCGCTGGAGATGGGAAATTTCCTGATAGAAGAAAGTGAAAACGAACAGAGCGTATATGAGATGAGAATTCCTATGAAATATTCTATGCGCAGGAGGCTTTTTGCAAAATATTCACAGGATTATATTGGAGAGCTGTATTACAGCGCGGGAAACAGCTACGAGATGGAAGGGAATATCATGGAAGCGCTTAAGATGTATGAAACGTGCCATAACGAAGAGGGGATTTCGCGGATACTGATTGAAAATATGAGAAGGAATCCGGCGTCCGGAAATTATTTTGAACTAAGGCATTATTATCTTACGCTTCCGGAGGAAAAGATAAAAACGAGCGTGGAGCTGATGGCGGGTATGAGTATGCTGCAGTCCATTCTTTTAAATGAAGAGGAAAGCGAACGCTGGTATCAGGAACTCCTTAATTATGCGAAAGAAAAGTCAGGGGGAATAAAAAGAGCGATAGAAGCCAAAATTTTATATCTGGATATCGGTTTGCCGCACAGGGGAATTATTCACTTAACAGATATTTTTAAACATGCGGGAATATTTTTAACAGAGAGAAAAACGGTTTTGCCGGAATTTTCCGTTACCAGCAATCTGCCTTCAATGATGAACGGAGGAAAAGATTTTTGTGAATGGAGTAGGAAAGATAAAGAGCTGGCAAAAACAATGGGAAAGATTGTACCATTTGTACTTGGGAAGTATGGGAAGGGTCTGGTAGCTCTTGCCCTTGCAGAGAGTTTCTTTGAAAAAGGCGGGGATGATTACGAAGTGGCGTCTTTGGCAGGAAAAGGAAGGATGCAGGCGGAGAGCGGCGGGAAGACAGAGCAGGTCTTTGTGGCCGTGGGAATTTTGACACAGCTATCCATTTTAAACAATCATATGGGGGACGCATGGGATATGCTGGAAAGTTTCCGGAAAGTGGCAGAGAAGGAAGCGCCAAAACTTCTGCCGAATATCAGCGCTATGTCAGTAAGGATGGACTTATATATGGGAAGAATTGGAGAAATATGCCAATGGCTGAAAGAAGCGCCGGATGAGAACGCAGAGTTCAACGTGATGGATCGTTACCGTTATTTGACAAAAATACGGATATATCTGGCGGTCGGGTGGAAAGAAAAAGCGCTTCTGTTGTTGGAAAAGATGCGCTATTATGCAGAAAAAATGCGTAGAACTTATGTAGAGATAGAAGTCATGATACTGTCGGCTATCACTCGATACCGCATGGGAATGAACGGATGGCGGGAGATTTTGCAGGAAGCAGTGGCAAAGGCGGAGGATTATCATTTTGTACGGATTCTTACAAGGGAGGGCGCGGCGCTCCTGAAACTTTTGAAAGCAGATACGGTTATATGGCGGGATCAGGCATTTAAAAAGCAGGTTCTAAAGGAATGTACACAGATGGCAGAATTTTATCCGGCATACTTAAAAGAAAAGCAGGAGGGAAATGTGCTCCTGACAGATAAGGCGTTAAAAATCCTGCGGCTGCAGGCAGAGGGTTTGTCCGTAGAAAAAATTGCGGAGCAGCTTGGATTGTCCAAAGCGGGAGTAAAGTATTACAATCAGGAAACATATAAAAAATTAAAGGTGAACAACAAGGCCGCCGCAGTGGCGGAGGCGAAGAACCGAAGACTTTTATACTAGACAAATGCCACGCTTGCGACGGAAATGGGGGGATAATTCTTGATATTATGCCAGAGAAACGGTATAATGGGCAATATAATGACAGGAGAGGTGATTGTGATAGCAGGGAGGTGCACATGAACAAGAACAAAGGCGCCATTGACATCGTGATCCCGGTGTACAATGGCTATGAGGATATACAGCTATGTATGGACAGCATTCGCAGACATACGGATTTGGGAAAGCACAGAGTTCTCCTGATTAACGACTGCAGTCCGGACGAGCGCATCCGTCCCTGGCTGGACGCACAGGCGGGGGAACATGTGATAGTGCTGCATAACGAGAAGAACCAGGGGTTTTCTGCAAATGTAAATAAGGGAATGCTGTATTCCGACAGGGATGTGATTCTGCTGAATGCGGATACCATCGTTACGAAAGGCTGGGTGGAGAAGATTCAGGCATGCGCCTACCTGTCCAGGCGGAACGCTACCGTAACGCCGCTCTCGAATAGTGCGACGCTCTGTTCCGTGCCTGTGTTCTGCCGGGACAACCCGGTGCCGGAAAATGTGACGGTTGATGAGTATGCGGCGCTGATTGAGCGGTGCAGCCTGCACCGTTATCCGAGGATTACGGTGGCAGTGGGCTTCTGTATGTATATCAAGCGGCAGGTGATTGAGGAAGTGGGGCTGTTTGATGCGGAAACGTTCGGACGGGGCTACGGGGAGGAAAATGATTTCTGCAACCGCTGTGAGCAGATGGGTTACCGCCATGTGATGTGCGATGATACCTTTATCTATCACAAGGGCACGGCTTCTTTTGATACGGCGGAGAAGCAGGCGCTGTGTGACGCGCATAATCAGATTTTAGAGAAGCGCTATCCGATGCAGATGAGGAAAAACCATCTTTATTGTATGGAGAATCCTGATCAGGAGATTCGCGACAATATCGAAATGTACCGGAAGCTGTTTAATGGACATAAAAATATTCTTTATCTTCTGCATCTGGACTTTCAGACGGATGCATTTAATAATATCGGGGGGACGCAGCTCCATGTGAGGGATTTGATGACGGCGCTGCGGAAGGAGTACAATGTTTTTGTAGCTGCCAGGGATTTGGACTGCCTGCGGGTGACGGCATACACGGAAACAGAGGAGATTTCTCTGAAATTCCATATCGGTGAGCCGGAGAAGTTCCCGGTTTTTTATGATGAGACGCTGGCGAAAGTGTTTGGGGAAGTGCTTCGGGCGTTTTCTATTGATTTGGTGCATGTGCATCATACGCAGGACTTATCGTTAGATATTTATGAGACGGCGGCAGGGCTTGGCATTCCGGTAATTGCTACACTCCATGACTATTACTATGCGTGTCCTACGGTGAAACTGCTGAATGGGGAAGGAAAATTTTGTCCGAACCAGGATGAGAAGAACTGTACGGGCTGCCTGCACCAGACCTGCGGTTTTGCGGCGCAGATTTCGTATATGGAAAAGTGGCAGAGGGAGAATGAAAGGGCGCTGAACCTGTGTGAGAGGATTATTTTTCCGTCAGAAAGTGCGAAAAGTGTGGTTACAGCGATTTTCCCGTCTTTGATGGGGAAGTCCCTTGTGATTTCCCACGGTTCGGATTTCATTAAAAATGAGAAAAGCACTCTGGTACTGCATGGAGAGATCGAGAAATCGAAGCGTGTGAAAACTCATCTCGACCAGGTGCCGGGTACGAAACGGGGCTTTAACTATGTAACGGGTTGGGCGTATTTTGACAGTGCAGACAATAAGGAAGTGAAGCTTTATCTGGAAGTAGCAGATGCGTCAGGGCGTGTGTTTACCGTGCCATTACAGAAAAAAGCAAGGCCGGACGTGGTAAACAGTACCGGGCAGCCGGGCGTACTCTGGTGCGGCATCCACACGGTATTTTCCATCCCGGATATGGCGGAAGGAAAGTGTAAGCTGCGGCTGGTTCTGGAGCATCGGGGGTGCTATTTTACAGACGGAAAGGTGTACGGCGGAAACTATCGGGCGGAGCAGGGTGAGCCTGGCAGAATGAACGTGGCGTTTATCGGCGGTATGGTTCCGGCAAAAGGCAGCCGCCTGGTGTATGAGCTTCTCCAGAAGGAGACCGCAGAGATTAACTGGTTTATCATGGGAGCTATTGGTGATGACTGCCTAAATCGGCTTGAAGAAAGACCGTACACATATTTCAGCAATGTATATGAAAAAGATGATATCTTTGAGCTTTTGAAAAGCAGTAAAATTGACGTTATCTGTATTATGCCTACCTGGGCAGAAACCTTTTGCTATACTGTGTCTGAGGCGTGGCTGTGCGGCATTCCGGTGGTAGGTGCAGATATCGGCGCGGTGGGGGAGCGTATCCGGGAGACAGGAGCGGGATGGACGGTAGACGTAAATACGAAACCAGAAGAACTTCTTAAACTTCTGCATCACATCCGGAAGCACCCGGAGGAACTGGAGGAGAAGCGGAAGAACGTCAAAAAACTTCGAATAAAACATATCGGTGAAATGTGCCGGGAATATGAAGAATTTTACAGGGGAATTTTGGAGCGGCATCCTGTCGTTCATACAGATGAAGGAATAGATTTTGACTTTATTTTCCAGGGACTGGCGCTGGCGAATCCTCATGTAAGAGGGAAAGGCAATGTGGCCTCTCTGAATATGCTGAGGGAGGAAAATAAACGGCTTACGGCATCTATGGAGATGCTGAAAGGAACGACCTCCTACAAAATCGCACGGAAGATTTCAGACGCGGATATTCCGTTTAAAGAGACTCTGAAAAAAATCATAAAAAGATAGAAAAGCGTATCATAGGGCAGATAAGAGTGAAAGCTTTTATCTGTCTTTTTTGCGGCTATTTTTGTGAAATAAGGAACCGTTAAGTTGTTTTCTAAGGAAAGGCTGATTAAGTGTGAGAAATTTAAGAAAAAATAAAGAATCCTCTAAGACACATTTAAAACATGATTTATATGATATCAGCAAGGAATACATAACGATTCAGAGAGGCATAGAGGAAGGAGAGGTTGGGATGAAAAGGAAGAAATTTTTGGCGGCAATGATTTCAGCAGCAGTGTTGCTTTCGGCGTGTCAGAGTATACCCCGGGGAGGGGCGGAGGATATGTCAGAGATTGTCCGGGAATCCGGGAAGGGAAAAACAGCAGAACAGGACGGAGATACTCTGGTGTGGAGGATTGCGTGTGCCGGCGGCTTTTCGGAGGAGGAAGCAGGTGAAGTGTGCGCCGGGTGGCAAAATGAAGTGAACGCTGTGCTGCGGGATAAGGGCGCGGGCTACTCTGTAAGGATAGAAGCATTTGGAGGAGAGAGCGAGGGGGCTGAGGAAGCCGTGCAGACGGCAGATGAGCTGGAAAATCTGAAAAAATCGGGAGCTCAGACGGATTTAATCAGTCTGACGCCGGCTATGCTGTACTATCCGGAATTGAAGGGATACCACCTGGTTTATCCTGCATGTGCCGGAAAGGGATTGCTGATGCCTTTAGATGAGCTGCTAAAGGGAGAAAAAGGCGGGGAGCTGCGAGAAGTGATTCCTTCAAAGGATTTGGAGAGAGCAAAGATTGACGGGACAACGTATGGCGTATCTACCGTTCTTCCTGTCACCGGGGCGGCGCTGTATTCAAAGGAGCAGATGAAAAAATATGATGTCACGGCAGAGGAACTGAAAGGAAGCGTGTTTGATAAAGAGAGCCTGCTTATGAAAATCCGTGATTTATCAGGGGAGGCGCCTTATGGAATCCATTCGGGGGATGTCAGGCAAGAGCTGGGTCTGTGGATTTTGGAACCGACAGAAAATGTAGCGCTTAACAGGGAAGGGACTTTTGTAAATGTTACAGAGACAGATGAATTTAAGGAATATCTGGAAAGGCTGGTGGATTGGAACAAGAAAGGTCTTGTAGAAGTGCTTGGGAAGCCGGAAAATAATAGGCAGAAAATGAAATTTGTACAAAATAGCGGGATGAATTATGCAAAAGAACCTTATGAGACGACTATGGATGTGTCTGTAGGATATCAGGAGGAGAAGGGGGCATCTGTACTGGTAGTTCCTGATGAGACGAGACCGCTTTTGCAGCCTTACTGGGGAGATTATAAACTATGTATTGCATCCTGGACAGAAAACAGGGAAAAAGCAGAGGATTTTCTGGTGCGCCTGATGACGGATGCGGATATAGCAAACAGCATTCAGTATGGAAAAGAAGGGAAGGATTATACATTAGATGGAGATATCGTGCAGATGAAACCACAGGTAAATATCATGCAGTCTTACTTTGGATACGAGTATACGAATCAGATGATTACGCATTCTACGACAGTGATGGCAGCAGATAAGCTGAAATATACAGAAGCTTTCCATAAATCTTACGGGAAAGAAATACCTGATGGATTCCGCTTTGATCCGGCGCCGGTGCTGGAACAGATTGTGGCAACAAATCTGGTATTTGATGGCGTGGATGGGACAGAAACGGCAAGAAAGATTATGGATCTGGAAATAGATGATGTGGAACAGGTAATTGCTTCGATTACCGAAGAACTGAAGCAGGCAGGGATTGATGAAGTGACAGCGGAGGCGAACCGCCAGCTGGAGGCATGGAGAGCTGGAAACAGTTGATGTGATGGAATATATGGAGGGCAAAAGGATGAAAAAAGGAATGGTTTTCGTGTATGGGATATTTATGTTCCTGCTTGCAGGATGTGCGCAGGATTCGGTAGTTGATGTGTCCGGAAAAACGGACGGGGAGTTCCGTGTTTATCAGACGCTTTGTATGGCTGTGGATACCGGAGATGGATTTTACTATTCAGATAATGAAGGATTTTTAAAATATTTTGATTATCAGGCGAAAAAAGAGTCGCTTGTATGCAATAAGCCAAATTGCAGGCATGATAGCTGGTCGGAGTCCATGCCGCAGGAGGAACGGTGCGATGCATATGTATGGACGTCAAGAGGATTTGTGACGGGAGGAAAGCTGTATCTTCTGGAAGAAGGTTTTTGGGAGGATGGGGCAGGAACGAAGCTGCGGATTGTAGAATCTGATTTGGACCGTACAGGACAAAGGGAGATTCAGACGCTGGACGGCGGTATGGTGACAGATTTTGCGGTAAAAGACAAAATTCTGTATGTGTCAGTTGGACAAAGTGAAATGATGGAAATGGAAGGGGGAGGCTGGCAAAACAGCGCCAAGTGCAGGAATAAGCTTTATCGGGTCGATTTGGCGGAGGGCTTAGCAGAAGTGTTAGTGGAGAAAGAGGGATTTAACAGTGATATTGGAATTATGGGGGCAGAGGGAGATATGCTGTACCTGGATTTCAACTATTTTGAGAAGGAATTTGACGGAACGAATTTTGAAGAAGCAAAACTTCATCAGGAGTACTATGCGTATTCCCTGGAAACAAAGAGCATGGCAAAGATTTTACAGGGAAAGTCCCTGTTACCTGGTACAGGGACAGCCATAACGGACGGAAAATTCTATGGGTGTATGGCGTCCGGGGGGAAAACTGCCGAAGAACAAAACACATCTGACTTGAAAAAGATTGACCTGGATACAGGAGAGGAAGAGCTTATTGCCCATGCAAAAAATCTTCATATGATGGAAAGCTGCGCGCTTTATGAAAAGACAGGGGAAATGGGCGGCTTTGTGTATGATTTTGGGCAGGGAAAGGAAATCGCTGCTTCTGCAATGAAGCTGGATAACCTGTATCCTTACTGCCAGGCGGGAGACTATCTGTATGCAGCCCTGTATGATGAAAAGAGCCAGAAATACGTCACAGGATTTCTTGCCCTTGAGAGTCTGGCAGAGGGAGAAGGCGGATTTATTTCAGTGGGAAATTAACGCCGGAAAGATATGTGTACAGATGCATATGTGCAGTTTGCGGGAAGAAAAACAAGGGAGGCGGTCATATGATTTTGGAAATTCAGAATCTGACAAAGAGCTATGGAAAGCATATGGCTTTAAATCAGGTGAGCCTGAGCCTAACACCGGGAGTGTATGCGCTTCTGGGACCAAATGGGGCCGGGAAAAGTACCTTGATGAACCTGATTGCCGGGAATATCCGGCAGGACTACGGAAAAATCTGTTACGATGGGAAAACGACGGAAGCGCTGGGGAGGGAATTCCGCAGGATCCTTGGGTTTATGCCTCAGCAGCAGGGGCTTTATGAAAATTTTACAGCATATCGATTTCTATCTTACATGGCGTCTTTAAAAGGCATGAGCCGGGCAAAAGCAGCAAAAGAAATCGAGTGGGCGCTGGAGATGGTGCATTTGGCAGACAATCGGAATCAGAGATTAGGGGCATTTTCCGGGGGGATGAAGCAGCGCGTTCTGATGGCTCAGGCAATCATGAATGACCCTGAAATTTTGATTCTTGACGAGCCGACGGCGGGGCTTGACCCGAAAGAGCGTATCCGCATCCGAAATATTATCTCGGAAATTGCAATGGATAAGATTGTAATTTTTGCGACTCATGTGGTTTCTGACATAGAACAAATCGCAAAGGAAGCGGTTATGCTAAAAGCGGGGAAAATCGCGGCGGTGAATACACCGGAAGCGCTGTGCGATATGTTGGAGGGAAAAGTGTTTGAAGCAGAGATGAGCCAGGGGGAGCTGGAACGCCTGGAGAATCAGCTCCTGATACGGAATCTTGTGAAGCGGGATGGAAGGCTTATTGTAAGGTTTTTGTCGGAGACGCCTTTGGTGGGAGTCTATAGCAGCGCTGTCCGGGCAGATTTAGAGGATGTGTATCTTTACTATTTTGCAAATGGAAAGGGGGCGATGGCATGAGAGGTTTTTTCAGGGAAATACAGAAAACACTGCTGCGCCTGCCTGGTATGGGAGTCATATTCGCGGCTTTGCTGTTGAATGTCTGCCTGCTTTCGACAAAGGTTCCTTATGAGATGATAGAAACAGATGCGCTGAAAAAGGCAAATGCATATATGAGTGTGCTGCCGAGGGGAAAGTTGTGGGAATTTCCGGACAGGTACGAGAAAGCGTTGGAGACGGGCGGATGGAACCGGGGCCTGCTGTTTTCAGAAAATATGGATTCGGAATATTTTTTGATACAGGAGATGAAGAGACGCATTTTGCAGATTAAGGGATATCCGGAATACTTGAGGAACATCCAGGAACGGGCAGGACAACAGGAAATTTCTATTTTTCAGGATACGTCAGAATATACCAGGCGGAATCTGCAGGCGGCGGCACGGGCATTTGCGCCGCTGATTGGCAGACAGCTTTCGTTTGTGAACAGTGATACGTTTTTAAATGCTACAGAATCTGCGGTGACGGATGTTCTGGTACTGGGCGTGCTCTTTTATCTGATGGTTTCCATGGTTGTTTATGAGAAGGAACACGGGTTGTTTCAGATTCTGCGCGCAACAGCAGACGGACGTGGGGCGCTGATTCGCGCGAAGCTTCTGGCAGGGGCGTTTAGTGGAATATTGCTTACGCTGCTGTTCTGGGGAGTGAACCTGGTGATAGCTGTGTGGCGGTATGGAGCGCTCAATTTATCTGCGCCGCTTCAGGCAGTTTATGGATATGACGGTTCATGTCTGAATATGAGTATCGGACAGTATCTGGCGCTGTTTTTTCTTTCTAAAATAGCAGTATATACGGTGCTTGGCTTTCTTGTATTGCTGCTGGGGATAAAAGCCAGGAATACCATGAAGATTTACATAGGCATATTTCTTGCAGCGGGGATTTCCATGACGTGCTATGCGGCGGGGGCGTATTCGGGGATTCATATTCTACACTATATGAACCTGCAGTTTTTGGTGGAAGTCGTGTCTGCTTACCGGTTTTATTTCAATCTGAATTTTTTTGGATATCCTGTCCCAATTATCTGGTTGTTTTGGGGCAGCATTATTTGTATGGGAGGAGTTCTATGGTTCCTGAACTGGAGGGTATTTACCGGAAAGCATTTTGCAGCAGATATTAAACGGGGGTGGAAACGCAGGGAAGGAAAGCAGAGGCGTCCAAATGTAAGTTTATTTTCTCATGAGCTATATAAGTTTCTGATTTCCGGTCATGGATGGGTAATCCTGTGCCTGCTGGTGGTTCTTCAGGGATGGATGTATGTCCAGAAAAGTACACGGGTGTATGGAGACGAATACTATTATAAGCAGTATATGGAGCGTATGGCGGGGCGGCTCGACCAGGAGAAGGTGCGGTTTTTGTGGGAGGAACAGAAGAATTTCAAAGAAAGTGAGAAGCTTCTGGAAAAGAAGCAGAAAGAATATGAAAAGAAAAAGATATCAGAAGCGGAGCTGAATGCGGTGATGCAGCTTGTTTCCAGAAAGCTTGAGCCAAAAGCAGCGTTCCAGAGAGTTCTTAGCAGAGCAGAGTTTGCAGAACGGCATGGTACGCCTATGGTGTATGAGGGAGGTTATCTGGAGCTGTTTGGATATGGAAGTTCAGGGGAGCAAGAGGATATGCAGCAGGCGGGGATGATGGTGGCAGCGCTGATTCTATTGCTGGTCCCGTACTGTGCGGGAGAATATTCGCAGGGAATGATGAAACTGGTAGGGACGCAGTACTATGGAAGGAGAAGAACTTTGTGGGTAAAAGGGATAATCGGGCTGCTGGCGTGCATTGTGGTGTGCCTTATCGTGTATGTTCCAAAGCTCATTTATATTGGAGAGGTGTATGGATATGCCGGAATCCTGGAAAATGCGGCTGCAATCCCGCTTCTGGCAAACGGTTTCCTGGACGGGCCGCTGTGGGCATATCTGTTGACAGTGTATGGGCTGCGGTTCCTTGCGGCAGCCGTGACTGCCGCACTTATCCTGGCTGTATCCGTCAACCGCAAAAATACAGCCCAGGCAGTGTCTTTGATGATGGCGGCGTTGGCGCTGCCTCTGGGACTTCATATACTGGGAATCCGTTTGGCGGATTACATTTCACTGAATATGTTTTACTCCGTCAATCAGATGCTGAACCAGCGGACGCCGGGACTGTTAATTTTGGGAATCTGCATGCTGCTGCTTCTTTTGGAAGGCGCGGCGCTTTACCTGGCAGAAACCATGGGGAGAGAGGGCTGAGAGTATAAGGAAGATGCTCCAGCCGAGCAGGCTCAGCAGGATACCCGTCTGCAGGCCGGGCGCCTGGTATTCCAGACGGATTTCATGGTTTCCGGCAGTCAGGCCGAGAGCCATGAATCCGTAATCAGCCCGATGGATTTTTGCGGTTTTTCCATCTATATAAGCGTTCCATCCGTCCTCATAAGGGATGCTTACCATCAGCGTCCCATCTACAGAGTTGTTTACATTACCTTCCACCAGCGTATCTTTCGCAGGCGCAGGAAACTGTACTTCTGCTCGTGTATGCTCTGTCCAGATGGAAGGAGCGCCGTAGAAATGTATTTTGCTGATTTTTCCATTGATAGCTCCGGCAGTGGAGGAAATGCGGATTGTTCTGCAGGTTCGGTTTGGAATACGGAGCCTTACATGCACTTTTTTCTTGTCCTCCGTAGCGGAGATATAGCGGCAGCAGGAATTGTTTAAAGTCACGGCGGCCACAGCGGGAGAATCGAAGGTGATGGTAAAGTCTGCGTAAATACGTTCATAACTTTCCAGTTTTTCCCTGTCAATGGGAATTGTCAGTTCTTCCGTGCCGGCAAAATGCTGTCCCTTAATCGTATATTTCACTTTTTTCAGTTCATAATCTTTCAGGACGGCAGCATCACCGCAGCCGGAATGCTCTACAATCAGATAGTCTGTAAGAAAAGAATCCATATCAATAGAAGATGTATTCCGCGGAATTTTATCTTCGGAAATAATCTTCGTGTAAAATTTTCCGATAGAACCGGTATTCTGGTTTTGGTATACATACAGGTTTCCAAATTGCTTTTTCAGGGAAAATCCATCCACATCCAGGGCAGGGTTTTTAGAGAGCAGGTACTTGATATTTACCAGGGAAGCAAGCTCTGCATCGTAGACGGTCTGGCGGTAACTGAACATGGACGGGGATAAGCGTTCCAGACCCGGCCACAGTTTCTTGATAAACCGTGCCACATACCTGTTTGGTGCGGAATTGTAAGTGCTCACGCCGAAATAGTTCTGAGCCAGCGCGTCCATACAGTAACTTCCGGCATCATAATCTTTTTCTACGCGGTAGAAGGTCTCGTCATTTTCACGAAGATAGTCAAGCGCTTCGGTCATATCCGCCCCATAGAGCTGTTCAAAATATTCGGTGTCGCTTTTTTGCAGAGTATTCCGATTATTGTAAGCATGGTAGCTGTCGTAAATCATATTGACAATAACCAGCATAAGCAGCAGCGCAGGAGCAAGGAAAGACGGAAGTGCAAAGCGTTTCTGCCAGCCAAGGAGCAGTACGGCAATCATCAGGAATCCCAGGAGACAGATGAAGAGGGGAGATGCCTGCACTGCTTCCGGAGCTGTCAGAAAAAGAACGGCAAAAAGCGCCGCCGAGACGGCAAGCCCCGGGAAGTTAATTTTCCTTTTTGAAAAAATCTGTTCGAGAGAAAAGGCCATGAGCAGCGCGGCAAAAGGCATAAATACAAACGTGTGCCTGGAAAAGGCGCGGACAAAGGCGTTAAATACCATGCTTCCTGCCTGGATAAAAATAAAAAAGCAGGAGAGAGCTACTGCAAGGTACTGGGCGGCTTTCTGTTTCTTGGAAGCATCCTGCCTGTGGATTGTAAACAAGTACTGGAAAAACAAGATGACAAACAAGATGCCGATAAACAGCACAGGCGCTTCGTAGTAATTCACATCGCCCACATAATTGTCAGAAATCCCACACAAATTTGAAGAAAACAGGCGGTAGAAAGCCGTGGAATAAAAGGCGTCCCCAAAAGGTTTCATGTTGCCTAAAAATCGTTCAATCAGAGACAGGCTGGCGTCCATCCGTGAAGAAATATTTGTCAGGTAAAGCATGGAAGGCAGGAAAACTGCCATCATCATCAAAAGCCCCAGCAGAATAGAACCACAATTCATAAGGAAAAGTTTTATGCGCACCTTAAAACTTTCTTCCATAGAAAAAATGCGGAACAGGAGATACAGGCCCAGGGCAAGCAGCGTCATATATGCCATGTACACACTGCTTAAAACAGAAATACTTACGGCGAGCGCCAGCAAAAAGCTGAATTGTTTCCGCCTGACAGCCCGCTCAGCCAGCAAGAGCAGAAGCGGCAGCAGGATAACAAACAGGCCAAACTGGTAATGCTGTCCCCAGACCAGAAGATATCCGTTAAAACCATAGAGGTATGCTCCAATCACGCGTGTTCTTGCGGAGAATTTAAATTCGCCTAAGAAAAAGAACATCACCGTAGCGGCAAGGAAAATCTGCAGAATCTCGAAATAAACCATCAGCATGGGCAGATGGGCGGGGCCTGTCACTGTACCTGCCAGATAGAGCAGGAACAGAAGGGGATGGAACAGGTTCAGGGCATACATGCTGGTGCCGAAACCATTCGTAAAATCCCATAGAGAAAGATTGCCGTCCCGCAGGGAATTGATAATCGAATTGTAATGCATCAGATACTGCTGCAGCGTATCTGAACCTACATCTTTAAATACGGCAAGCTCATCGCCAAAGATAAACCGCCGGAAAATTACCAGACAGCTGAGCAGAATCAGAAGCCACAGAAAGAAAAGGGCTTTGGTGGGTGCGCTGAGTTTTTTCATCTTGACCTCCTTGTGACAAACCGCAATTTGATACTGAATAGTTTGTATTTATGGAGAGTATAGCATGTTGTCACTTGACATGCAATTTGAATTTGACTATGATAAGGACAGCAGATAAATAGAAGTTGCTGTGAACGGAGCGAACAGTGACGATACGTAGAAAAGAGAATATATTTTCATGAAGTTTATAGATAAAGTCACAAATTATTATAAAGAACACGGTGCGAAGGGCGTGGCGTGGCGGGTGATGGAGAAGCTGACAGGTATCCGCCCGGGAGCTATTTCTTATTCGAAATGGATAGCGCAGAATACTCCGGATGAGCGGGAGCTTGCACGGCAGGGGGATGAGCAGTTTCCGTATATGCCTGTGTTTAGCATAGTAGTTCCTTTGTTCCGCACGAAGGCGGCGTATCTCGGGGAACTGATTGAGTCTGTCAGGAGCCAAAGTTACGGTGCGTGGGAGCTGTGCCTGTCTGACGGAAGCGGGGAAGATTCGCCGCTGACCGGGATTCTGGAGGAATACTGCCGTATGGATGGGAGAATCCGTGTTGTCCGTGCAGAGAAGCCGCTGGGGATTTCGGAAAATACGAATGCAGCTATATGGATGGCAAGGGGGGATTATCTGGTTTTTGCCGACCATGATGATATCCTGGCTCCGGATGCGCTGTATGAGTGTGCGCATAGAATCTATGAGGATGGCGTCTATGACGTGCTGTATTCTGACGAAGATAAGATTTCCATGGACGGGAAAAAACGGTTTGACCCACAGTTTAAGACGGATTTTAATCCGGATTTGCTCAGAAGCATGAACTACATCTGCCATTTGCTTGTGGTACGGCGGGAATTTGCCTGCCAGGTGGGATTTTTGGACGGCTCGTATGATGGCGCTCAGGATTATGATTTTATCCTGCGGTGTGCGGAATCTACGGAGAAAATCGCTCATATTCCGAAGGTTTTGTACCATTGGCGGTGTCATGGGGACTCTACGGCTGTGAATCAGGAGAGCAAGCTTTACGCTTTTGAAGCGGGGCGGCGTGCTCTGCAGGCGCATCTGGACAGGCTGGGAATACGCGGAGAGGTGAGCCGGGGAGAGTATCTTGGACTGTACCGGACGCGTTATTTTGTGAAAGATGAACCGTTAGTATCGATATTGATTCCAAACAAAGATCATAGGGAGGATTTGGAACGGTGTATTTCTTCCCTGCATCAAAAGTCCCTGTATCGGAATTATGAGATTCTTATTATAGAAAATAACAGTGAACGGCAGGAGACGTTTGCGCTTTACGAGGAACTGATGCGTGCAGATGAGCGGGTGAAGGTGGTGACGTATCAGGGAAGCTTTAACTATTCGGCAATCAATAATTTTGGCGCATCTCACGCATTGGGAGAATATTTTCTCTTTTTAAATAACGATACGGAGATGATCAGTGAGGAGAGCATCGGGGAGATGCTGGAGCTCTGCAGCCGGGAAAATACGGGAGCCGTGGGAGCGCGGCTGTACTATGGGGACGGCACGGTTCAGCATGCGGGTGTAGTTATCGGTCTGGGCGGGATTGCCGGACATGCGTTTTCGGGAGAGCGCAGGAGCGCGACCGGGTATTGCAGGAGAATAATCTGTACACAGGATATGAGTGCGGTGACAGCGGCCTGCATGATGATGAAACGGCAGGATTTCGAGGAACTGGGCGGATTTGATGAGAGCCTGGAGGTTACCTTTAATGATGTGGATTTGTGCCTTAGGGTTCGGGAGATGGGAAAATGGGTGGTATATACGCCTTATGCACAGTTTTACCACTATGAGTCGAAATCCAGGGGGAATGAAGATACCACGGAGAAGGTTGAAAGATTCCACGGGGAAATCAGGCGCTTTCTTGATAAATGGAGCAGTTTTCTGGAAAAGGGAGATCCTTTTTACAGTCCGAACCTGACACGGATGCGCCCGGATTTTTCACTGAGGGATAAGACGCTGGAGCCGCATATCGGTGTCCCAGAGATTTATAAAGACATATAGAAAAAGGATGGAAAAACGGATGATTAACTTTAATGTACCTCCCTTTGCGGGAAAGGAACTGGAATATATACGCCAGGCGGTTGAGAGCGGGAAAATCAGCGGTGACGGCCTGTTTACGAAAAAATGTTCGGATTGGATGTCTGAAGCGTATGGACTCCGGCACGTACTGTTGACGACGTCCTGCACACATGCGCTGGAAATGGCGGCGGTGCTCAGCGGCGTGCAGCCAGGGGATGAAGTTATCCTTCCGTCTTATACGTTTGTGTCTACGGCAGATGCATTTGTACAGCGGGGAGCACGGCTGGTATTTGTAGACATCCGGCCGGAAACGATGAATCTGGACGAGCGGCTGATTGAAGATGCCATTACAGAGAAGACGAAGGTGATTGTCCCGGTACATTATGCGGGCGTAGGATGTGCGATGGATGAAATTATGGAAATTGCCGGGCGGCATGGAGTAAAAGTGGTAGAGGATGCGGCACAGGGAGCAGGCGCATACTATAAAGGCCGGGCGCTGGGAAGTATCGGTGATTTTGGATGCTACAGTTTCCACGAAACGAAGAACTATTCTATGGGAGAGGGCGGCGCGCTGGCTTTTCCGGACGACGGCGTGAAAGATGCAGCGGAAATCCTGAGAGAGAAGGGAACCAACCGGAGCCAGTTTTTCCGGGGACAGATTGATAAATACCGCTGGGTAGACTATGGTTCGTCCTATCTTCCAAGCGATATGAATGCAGCATATCTGTGGGCGCAGCTTGAGGAAGCAGACATCATCCGCGAGGACAGGCTGGCGAGCTTTGGACATTATCAGGAAGGGCTGCGTCCGCTGGCGGATAAGGGATATATTGAGCAGCCATTTATTCCGGATTATGCGGAGCATAACGCTCATATGTACTATATAAAAGTCAAGGATTTAGAGACCAGAACGCGCCTGATTTCCTATCTGAAAGAACAGGAAGTCCAGGCGGTGTTCCATTATGTTCCTCTGCATTCGGCTCCGGCGGGACGGAAGTTTGGATATTTTCATGGCGAGGACCGCTATACCACAAAGGAGAGCGAGAGAATCCTGCGGCTGCCGATGTACTATCGTTTAAAGCAAGAGGATAGGGAGAGAATCATAGAGAGAGTGACGGCGTTTTTTGAAGCCTAAATAGATAGTTTGATTATGTCTGGGAGTTCTGGAGGAAAAGCATGAATCTGAAAAACATGGCGAAACGCCTGACTTTATATAATGTGAAAAAAGCTTTCCTGTATCTGAAACGGTATGGCGTCAGAGATTTTATCGTGCGCTTGTCTGAGCGGTTTGCAGACGCGGAGGTGGACTATGATAAATGGTTCCGTTCCAAAGAGTTAACGGAGGAGCAGCGGGAGAGGCAGAAAGCCCGAAAGTGGGAATGGGAACCGCTTATCAGCGTAGCCGTTCCGGTTTACCGCACGCCGGAAACTTTTTTGCGCCAAATGATAGAATCGGTGGCTGCCCAGACTTATGGAAATTGGGAACTGTGCATTGCCGATGGGAGTGGAGACGATGGGGAACCGGAGCGTATTATTCGGGAATACCAGGAGAAAGGACTGCCTATCCGTTACCGGAAGATGGAGAAGAACGAGGGGATTGCCGGAAATACAAATGCGGCGCTTGCCCTGGCGGAAGGGGATTATACGGCGCTTTTTGATCATGATGATTTGCTGACGGAGAATGCGCTTTACGAAGTGGCGGAGGCAATTGAGAGAAAAGGGCGCCCCGACATGATTTACAGTGATGAAGATAAGGTAAGCGCAGATTTAAGCGAGTATTTTCAGCCTCATTTCAAGCCGGACTTCAGCGTGGATCTGCTGAGGGCGAATAATTATATCTGCCATCTCCTGGTGGTAAGCCGGAAGCTTCTTGCGAAAGTGGGCGGACAGGATGCGGCTTATGACGGCGCGCAGGATTATGATTTTATTTTCCGGTGCGCAGAAGAGGCAGAGGAGATTGTGCATATTCCGAAAGTGCTTTACCACTGGCGGATTCATGCGGCTTCTACGGCGGACAATCCTTTTGGAAAGGATTATGCGCTAGAGGCAGGGAAAAGGGCGGTGGAGGCGCACCTGCAGCGCAGTGAGACTCCGGCGCAGGTATCTATGCTGAACTATCGGGGATTTTACCGGGTAAAATATGAAGTTTCCGGTGAGCCATTGGTTTCCATCATCATTCCGAACAAGGATGAGGCGGATACTTTAAAGCGCTGTCTGGATTCTATTAAAAATATTTCAACTTATCGGAATTATGAAGTGATTATTGTAGAAAATAATAGTACACAGAAAGAAACCTTTGCGTTTTACCAGAGCATCGACGGAAAAAACAGAGTACGCGTGGTGTACTGGAAACGGGAGTTCAATTATTCTGCAATCAATAATTTCGGTGCCGCCCATGCAAAGGGCGACTATTTTGTACTGATGAATAATGATGTTACAGTTATTACGCCGGACTGGATAGAAGAATTTTTGGGGCACTGCCAGAGACCGGAGGCTGGCATCGTTGGCGCGCGCCTGTATTTTCCGGACGACACCATTCAGCATGCAGGGATTGTCATGGGAATCGGAGGATGTGCGGGAAGCATGTTTGTGGGGATGAAACGGGCAATGACCGGATATATGCACCGGGCTGTGCTCCAGCAGGATATGAGTGCGGTAACAGCGGCCTGCCTTATGGTAAAGAGGGAGGTTTTTGAAAAAGTGAAGGGATTGGATGAGAAGCTGGCAGTGGCCTTTAATGATGTGGACTTTTGTATGCGGGTGAGGGCGGAGGGATGGCTTGTAGTTTATGACCCTTATGTAGAGATGTACCATTTCGAATCAAAGACGAGGGGCTACGAGGATACGGAAGAGAAAAAGCAGAGGTTTGAGCGGGAAAAACAGTATCTCTGCACCCGCTGGGCAGATTTTCTGGAGGAAGGCGACCCCTATTACAATAAGAATCTGTCTCTGAAAACCTGCGATTATTCGTTATAACATGGGAAAGTTCCCAGCTTGCCGGGATAACACACCAAATGCGCCAGAAAGAGGAAAGAATGAAAAAAGTATCAGTGGTGATACCAAACTACAACGGAAAAAAATTTTTAGGAGACTGCCTGGAATCACTCGAAGCCCAGAGCTTTACGGAATTTGATACGATTCTGGTAGATGACGGCTCGTCAGATGGCAGTGTAGAGTATGTGAAAACACATTTCCCGAATGTGCGCATCATCAGCCTGCCGGATAACGGCGGGTTCTGCAGGGCAGTAAACCGAGGCATTCAGACGGCAGAAACTCCCTATGTGATTCTGTTGAACAATGATGTGAAAGCTGACAAAGATTTCGTAAAAGAAATGGCATCGGGAATCCATAAGTACAAGAAGTGTTTTTCATGCTCCGCCCAGCTTCGGAATATGCATGAGCCGGACAAGATTGACGACGCGGGGGACTACTATTGTGCATTAGGATGGGCGTATGCCCTGGGGAAAGATAAGCCTGTCGGAGCCTGCCAGAAAGAGCGGGAGATTTTTGCACCCTGTGGAGGCGCTTCTATCTACAGAAAAGCTGTGTTTGAAGAAATCGGGTATTTTGATGAAAAGCATTTTGCGTATCTGGAAGATATTGATGTGGGCTACCGGGCGCGCATTTACGGGTATAAAAACCGCTATTTGCCAGAGGCAGTGGTTTATCATGCCGGAAGCGGCACCACAGGCTCCAGATACAACGAATTTAAAGTGCGCCATTCTTCACGGAATAATGTCTATATGATTTACAAAAATATGCCGATGGCGCAGATTCTTTTAAATCTGCCCTTTTTAGCGGCGGGATTTTTGGTGAAATACTTGTTTTTCCTGAAAAAAGGATACGGAACACTTTATGCCAAAGGTCTGGCAGAGGGAATCACTATGGCCAGGGAGGGGAAAAAAGTACCGTTTCAGGCAAGAAACCTGAAAAATTATGCAAAAATACAAATAGAGCTTTGGGTGAACATTGTCCGCAGGCTAAGGGGGCGTTAGAGGCTTGCAGCCGCGCTGGTGTGTTTATTATAGTGTTAAGAAAAAATTTAGTTGCCCTTTTTAGACATCTATTGTATGATAAGGCAGATTCATGGTGATTTAGCGGAAAGAATGCTGGGATTTTTGACGAAGGAGGGGACAGATGATAAAGGATAACCAACAATTCTTTAATCGGATGCATGTGTTTGTGGATGCAGCTGTGACGGCCGTCTCCTATCTGGCGGCATGGTTTATCCAGTTTACGTTTCTTGCACCGGAAAATGTGGGGAAGCTTCCGTTTGAGACATATATGGTTACGCTGGCGTTCCTGGTAGCAGGAATGCTGCTTCTGTATTATGCGTTCAACCTCTATACTCCGAAGCGCGTTCAGGGGCGCAGGCTGGAAGCGGGAAATATTATCAAGGCAAATACGATTGCTTTGTTTTCATTGATTCTTGTGCTGTATATGATGCATGAGGATAATTTCTCGCGCAGCATGATGATGCTGTTTTACGGAATTAATATTTTCCTGGAAACGCTGGTACGGAATTTAATCCGTATGTTCCTGATGAAAATCCGCAAGAAAGGAATGAACCTAAAGCATATCCTTTTAGTGGGGTACAGCCGCGCGGCAGAGGAATACATTGACAGAATCCGGCAGAATCCCCAGTGGGGCTATCTGATACGGGGCGTTCTGGATGACAATGTGGCGCGGGGAACAAGATATAAGGATGTAAAGGTTATCGGGCGTATTGACAATCTGATGGTCATCCTGCCGGAAAACCGTCTGGATGAAATTGTGATTACGCTGGGACTGAATGAATATTTTAAGCTGGAGCATATCGTGGCGCTGTGTGAGAAATCCGGCGTGCATACAAAGTTTGTACCGGATTATAATAATATTATTCCCACGAAACCATATACGGAGGATTTGCTGGGACTGCCAGTTATCAATATCCGTCATGTACCCTTGTCGAATACGTTTAACCGTATGGTGAAGCGTACGATGGATATTCTGGGGGCGCTGGCAGCTATCCTGCTGTTTTCTCCGATTATGCTTTTTGCGGTTCTGATGATGAAGCTGACGATGCCGGGGCCGCTGATTTTCAAACAGGAGAGAGTAGGGCGGCATAACAGGCCGTTCCATATGTATAAGTTCCGCTCAATGGAAATTCAGAAAGAAACAGAAGAGAAAAAGGGCTGGACGGTAAAAAATGACCCCAGGATTACGGGGTTTGGAAAGTTTATGCGCAGGACGAGCATTGACGAACTGCCGCAGCTTTTTAATGTTTTGAGAGGGGAGATGAGCCTGGTAGGGCCAAGACCTGAAAGGCCGCAGTTTGTGGAGAAGTTCAGAGAGGAAATACCGCGCTATATGGTAAAACACCAGGTCTGTCCGGGGATGACCGGATGGGCGCAGATAAACGGGTATCGGGGAGATACTTCAATTAAAAGGCGCATAGAATGTGATTTGTATTATATAGAAAACTGGACAGTGGGATTTGACATCAAGATACTTGTGCTCACATTGTTCAAGGGATTTGTTAATAAAAATGCATATTAGGAAGAAGGGGTACTATGGCGAGAAACAGAGATACACGAGATGGACGCAGAAATATGGGACATCCTTATGAGGACGGAAGGCAGACGCCTTATCAGCAGGAACCGTATGGAAATGAGCCATACGGAAGGCGCGGCCGGGGAGGATATTATCAGGAGCCTTATGGACGGGAAGGTGGAAGAGGGTATCAGGATGGCTACGGGCGTGAGGACGGAAGATATTATCAGGACGGTTACGGTCAGGGGGGCGGTTACTATCAGCCGGAAGGACAGAGGAATAACAGAAGAAAGAAACGCCGGAACAGGCGGAAAGTTATTTTTGCAATTGAAGTCCTGGTACTGCTGATACTGGCAGTGGTGTTGTTTGCTGCTTTTAAGCTGGGCAGGCTGAAAAAGCAGGATATTTCCAAAGGGGATATCATTATTAACGAAGAAATTGACGCGGCAGAGGCAGAAGTGCTGGACGGCTATAGGAATATTGCGCTTTACGGTGTGGATTCCCGGGAGGGAAAGATGGATATCGAAGCACACAGCGATTCCATCATAGTGGCGAGCATCAACAATAAGACGAAGGACGTTAAGCTTGTATCCGTCTATCGTGACACGTATCTGGATAATACAAACGGAGAGTACAGAAAGGCTACGGAATGCTATTATTTCGGCGGTCCGGAGCGTTCGATAAACATGCTCAATAAAAATCTGGATTTGAATATTACGGACTTTATTACGATTGATTTCAATGGATTGGCAGATGTTATCGAATTGATGGGCGGTATTGAGATTGACGTACAGGAAGATGAAATTAAATGGATTAACGGTTATCAGGAGGAAGGTTCCCAGGTGACAGGGCGGGAAATCGTTCCGGTGACGCAGCCGGGGCTTCAGACATTGAATGGACTGCAGGCGATGTCTTACTGTAGAATCCGTTATACGGAGGGAAGCGATTACAAGAGAACCGAGCGGCAGCGTACCGTATTGGAAAAAATATTGGAAAAGGCAAAGACGCTGGATTTGCTTAAGCTGAATGCTATGGTGGACGAGATGGCGCCCCATATTCTGACAAGCCTGAGTACGACGGAAATTTTAAGTCTGGCGATGGACGTAGGAAAATATAATTTGGCGGATACTACAGGTTTTCCATTCGAACTTCAGACGGCGAATATCAGTGCGGGTGATTGCGTGATCCCGCAGAACCTGGCGCAGAATGTACTGGAGCTTCATAAATGGCTGTTCGGAAGCGATGGGTATACGCCTTCAAACACAGTACAGGAAATCAGCAATAACATTATTAACGAGACGGGAATACAGTAAGTTATGAAAGAGTATACAGTCGATCTTGTGGTTCCGGTATATAAGCCGGATGAAAAGTTTGATAAATTAATGCAGATGCTGCAGAGACAGACATATCCTATTGGAAAAATTCTTCTTATGAATACGGAAGAGGAATATTTTCCCAAGAGGGGATATGAAGAACTGCCGCATGTGGAAGTGCGTCATCTGCGGAAAGAAGAGTTTGATCATGGCGGCACCAGGCATAGTGCCGCTTCTCTTTTAGATGGAGATCTGATTCTTTTTCTTACACAGGATGCGATTCCGCAGGATGAATATCTGGTGGAGAGGCTGGCAGTGGCTTTTGAAGATAAGCAGGTGGCGGCCGCTTATGCCAGGCAGCTTCCGTGCAGGGACTGCGGGATTCTGGAGCGTTATACCCGGAGCTTTAACTATCCGGAGAAAAGCAGCGTGAAGTCTATGGAAGACTTGCAGACCTATGGAATAAAGACATTTTTCTGTTCGAATGTGTGCGCGATGTATCGCCGGAGCGTGTATGAAAAGCTCGGTGGTTTTGAAAAGCATACAATTTTTAATGAAGATATGATTCTTGCAGGGAAAATTATACAAGATGGAGGAAGGATTGCCTATGTGGCGGAGGCAGCTGTCATTCATTCCCATAATTATGGGAATATAGAGCAGCTTAGGAGGAACTTTGATTTGGCTGTATCGCAGGCGGAGCATCCGGAGATTTTTGGCATGGCAAAGTCTGAGAGCGAAGGAATCCGCATGGTGAAGCAGAGCGCAAAATATCTGATGGAGATAGGGAAGCCCTGGATGATTTTTAAACTGACGGCGAACAGTGGGTTTAAATATATTGGTTATTGTCTGGGAAAAGCTTACCGAAAGCTGCCGAAATGGCTGATTTTAAGACTTACGATGAACAGGGATTATTGGAAGTAGGACACAGGAAAGCCTTTTTTTGAGCAAATTTTTTTAAAGGAATCATCACAGATTGAACACAATTCGTTGATAAACTGTTTTCAGAAATTAAGAAAAGCAAGTTACGAAGGAGGTATTCAATTATGTATGATGAATTTGATAATAAAGATGAGATGAATTACCAGGGGACGGACGGTGTGACGTCTGAGGGCGCAGGGACAGAGCCGGAACCCACATATTACGGGGGAGGGGAAGAACAGGAGACGCCGTACTTTGCAGACACAGAGGAGAGCGGCTCTGCGGAGACTTTCACAGATTCTGAGGAGTTCGGGCAGGAGCAGCGTACATTTCATGAAGAGGTTCAGCCGGAAGAGCCAGAGTTTGTTCACTCCGGCGTAGTACAGCACAGCCCGGAGGAACAGTCGGGATTTTATCATTACTCATACAATAGAGAGGAAAACATAGAAGGGCAGCGTGAACCGGGGCAGATGTTTCAGAATCAGAAAGTATCTCGCCGCAAAATGCCAAAAGGACAGAGGCCGCTTTGGAAAAGCTTTGCAATATGCACCGGAATGGCAGTGGTGTTCGGCGTGGTAGCCAGCGCTGCATTCCAGGCTACCGATTATGTGGGCGGCAGGATGATAGGCCGGGAAACAGAGATGACGGTAGGGACGGCTGATAAGGTAGCGCAGACAGAAGCCAAGGGAAACACAAAGACAGCGAGCGGGACGACAGTTTCACTGAATAATACTACAGATATTACACAAGTGGCGAAAAATGCGATGCCCTCTATCGTGGCAATCACAAATAGAGGTGTGGAAGAAGTACAGAGCATGTTTTTCGGACAGACATATCAGCAGCAGACGGAGAGCGCCGGTTCGGGTGTAATTGTTTCCCAGAATGAGACAGAGCTTTTGATTGCTACAAATAACCATGTGGTGGAGGGAGCCCAGGAGCTGAGCGTATGCTTTACAGTGGATGCAAAAGACCCAGAGGACGCTGTTGTGAAAGCGCAGACAAAGGGAACCGACCCAAGCCATGACCTCGCGGTGATTGCCGTAAACCTGGCGGATATTCCGGAGGAAGTCAAGAGTCAGATTAAAGTGATTCCGCAGGGCGATTCCGAAGATCTGGAAATGGGACAGCAGGTAGTAGCCATCGGAAATGCGCTGGGGTACGGACAGTCTTTAACTGTCGGATATATCAGTGCGCTGAACAGGGAAGTGACGGTAGATGAAGTGACAAATTCCATGATTCAGACAGATGCCGCCATTAATTTTGGAAACAGCGGCGGCGCTCTTCTGAACACGGCAGGCGAACTGATTGGCATCAATTCCGTAAAAGCAGCTCAGGCAGGCGTGGAAGGTATGGGGTATGCGATTCCGACAAATACTGCAATGCCGATTCTGAATGAGCTGATGAACAGGCAGACCAGAACAGAAGTGGATGCGTCGAAGATGGGTTATATGGGCGTTACCCCAAGGGATGTGTCTGAGGAGGCGAAAGAAGTCTACAATATGCCTGCAGGTGCGTTTGTCTATGAAGTAGAAGAAGGTTCCCCGGCAGAAGCGGCCGGAATCAAGAAAGGCGATATCATTACCAAGCTGGATGGGCAGACAGTTTCTTCGAAAGATGATTTGTTTGACCGCATGAATTACTATGAGGCAGGGGAAACCATAGATGTAATCGTAGCTGCGGCCGAAGGCGGCGAGTATGTGGAGCGGACTGTGAGTGTGACATTAGGAGAACGTCCGGCAGATGCGTCCACAGGTACACAGCAGCCTTCGCAGGAGAATCCTGACAGTATTCCTCAGGAAGGGTATGGACAGGAAGACGACGGATATATGGGCAATCCATTTGAGCAGTTCTTTAATTATTAAACATAGTACATCAAATAAAGTATAGAAAGCAGAGGAAGCTGCCGGGAGAATCCCGGCGGCTTCCTCTGTTAAATAGCCGTAACATTTCAGCCTTCGGCTTCACTGTTACGGAATCCAGCTCATTTAAAGTTTGCTGATCGCAAAGGGATGGATTCTCTGTCTGAATTTACGCATTCTCACGGACTTTGCAGCATGTGCAAAGTCCTGGGCTGAACTGTTACCAATAGCCCTCAATAAGGCATTTCAGAGGGTAGCAATTAAGGATGAGTTATGTTACAATATTAGCAAAAGCGAGAGCGTTGATTTTACATGTTGCGCAGGAAAGCTGTAACGTATGTATGCAGTTTGGTGAAATCTTCCAGGAAGGTTTTTGTACACTCTAAGTAAAAGAGAGAATCTCCGTAATTCCGGTAAAATTTTGGTGTTTGGACATCGGCAAAACCCGGGAGGAAATATCCGTCTTTCCGGCAGTAACAATTAGATGCCTTTGCGGGGGTGCGATGTTCTTTGTCTACATAGGCTGCCACGCTTTTGTGGATTGCAGTGTCTTCCAGAGGAAGATAGTAGTAGCTGCGATAGTCATCGAAGAAATGCTTCAGAGCGCCACAAATTCCGTGAACCTGTAAAACGGCGGCAGAACTGGAGGCTGTGAAACTGCCTTCTTCCCGTGATATGGAAATCGACTGGGGGATGGGAGTGCGCAGGCTGATGTTGAAGGTTAGCATCAGAGAGTCTTGATTTGCCTGGACAGAGGGAGCGGTATGTAATCTGAAAGCTCCTTCCAATAGTTCCAGGTAGGCGCTGAGGGAGAAGAGCGCGGCAGTCCCCAGAAGGTCATCATGATTGTGCAGCAGAAGAAGCCGGCGCAGGGCAGGGGATTTAGCTCTGGAGAATTCATGATAGACGGCAATTAGTTTTTGCCCATCCAGTTCATCCTCTCTGGAATACTCAAGAAAGTTTTCCAGGGATTTGAGGTTCATGGAAGAAAGCCCCAGGAACTTTTTCAGGGGGCGGTATATACGGTAAAGGTCGATACTTTGCACTTTATCTAGATGGCCGCAGGGCAGCTTATATTTTTCACATCTTTTTTTCAGAAAGGGCAAATCAAACGCTTCGCCGTTAAAGTGAATCAGATAACGAAAGCCTGAGAGGAAGGATGAAAAGGCAGAGAGGATTTCAGGCTCATCTTTCGGGGATTCGGCGAGCCATTGAGTGAGCTGCCAGGAACCGTTTTTGAGAGTGAGCGCGCCAACCAGATAAATAAAAGCAGATTTTGGAGAAAAACCGGTGGTTTCAATGTCAAAGATGACAGATTCCGGTGGAATCTGATGCTGCCATGCCGGCGGGCAGGGATGGTGGTTACAGGTATCGGTGATGGTAATCATAGGTTCCTCCAGTGAAAAATAGTTGTTTGTAAATTCATGCGCGCCAGCTGCTTCTAAGAGGCGCGAGTAAATATATTATACAGTAGTTTGAGGATTTTCGCAAAGGAGAAAGGAGCGGCCTGCCGGATGGCAGGACAGGTTTATGTGGGAGCAGGAAATTTTAGGCATTGATTTTTATCATGTTCTGGCGTGGCTGTTTATTTATAGCGTGATGGGCTGGATCTGGGAGAGCTGTTATGTTTCGGTAAAAGAGAGGAAGCTGGTGAACCGTGGGTTTGTGACAGGCCCGGTATGTACGATTTACGGCGTTGGGGCGGTAAGCGTATATTTGATTCTGCGCCCTCTGGATGGGAAGATCCTTCCACTTTTTTTCTGCGGGATCGCACTGGCTACGACGCTGGAATATTTAACGGCAGTGGTTATGGAAAAGCTGTTCCATATGAGCTGGTGGGACTACAGCAGCAACCGGTTTAATTTCCAGGGGAGAATTTGCCTGGGAAGTTCTATTGTATGGGGATTTTTTACAGTGATTATGTTTGAAATACTTCAGCCCCTGGTGGAGAGGATTACAGGCCTGGTGGATGAGGCGTCCGGACGGGGGGTTCTTGGGGCGGCGATTGTGCTGTATGCTGTGGACTTCGGATTTTCTATGGCGACGGCGATGCAGCTGGGAGAAAAGGTGGCGCAGATGGAACAGGCAATGTCAGAATTTTCTGAGCATCTGCAGGAATCCAGAATTTTCACTTCTGCTTCAGAGCTTTTGGAACTGCTGGACTCTTACCGCAGGAACAGAAAGTATGGGAACATCAGGGAGCGCCTGGAAAAATATCAGGAGATGATGGCAGACAGGATTGAAAAAATGGGAATTCAGGAGCAGAAGGAAGCGGCTATTGAGAAATTAAGGGTGGCGGTGGAAAAGCTCTCAAACCTTATTGTAAAAGGCGGCTGGAATAGCAGGCGTCTGATAAAAGCATATCCAAATCTAAGTAAGGCCAGCAAAGCAAGAGAAAGGTTGATGCGTCTGAGCAGGCTCGAAAGGAAAGAGAATAAAGAGGATGTCAAGAAATAGAAAGGAAGAAAAAATGGCGCGATTAACATTTAAGGGGGGAATCCACCCCTATGACGGCAAAGAGCTGTCAAAGGATAAGCCGGTCCGGGACGTTCTGCCCCAAGGTGATATGGTATATCCACTTTCCCAGCACATTGGCGCACCGGCGCTTCCGGTAGTGAAGAAGGGGGACTATGTTCAGGTCGGACAGGTAATCGCAGAAGCGGGAGGCTTCGTGTCAGCGTCTATCCACGCGTCTGTTTCAGGCGTAGTCAAAGGGATTGAGAGACGCCTGACGGTAACGGGAACCATGTGCGGCGCCATCATCGTTGAAAATGACGGGAAGTATACGGAGATTGCGCGTCCGGAGCGGAAGCCATTGGAAAATCTGACAGGCGGGGAAATCCTGCAGTATATCAGAGAAGCGGGCGTCGTAGGCATGGGAGGCGCAGGTTTTCCGACACATGTGAAGCTCTCGCCGAAAGAGCCGGAAAAAATTGACTATGTGCTTGTAAACTGCGCGGAGTGTGAGCCATATCTGACTGCGGACTACCGGAGGATGATGGAAGAGCCGGATAAAATTGTAGCGGGACTAAAGGCGGTGCTGAAAATTTTTCCGCAGGCGAAAGGCATCCTGGCTGTGGAGGATAATAAAAAGGATGCCGCTGCCAAACTCAGGGAGGCCGCTGCGGGGGAAACGGGCATTGAAGTGAAAGTGCTGAAAACGAAGTATCCCCAGGGAGCTGAGCGTCAGCTCATCTTTGCGGTAACAGGACGGAAAATTAACTCGTCCATGCTTCCGGCAGACGTCGGGTGCGTGGTGGACAACTGTGATACGGTATATGCCATTTATCAGGCAGTTTATAACGGACGTCCGCTGACGGAGCGCATCGTGACCGTGACGGGCGACGCCATTGCCGAGCCGCAGAATTTCCGCGTCCGTACGGGGACGAATTATGCGGAGCTGGCGGACGCGGCGGGAGGCTTTAAGTCGCAGCCGGAAAAAATCGTGTCTGGCGGGCCGATGATGGGATTTGCCCTGTATAGCCTGGATGTGCCCTGTACAAAGACTTCCTCTGCCCTGCTATGTCTTACGAAAGATGAGGCGGCGGCTTATGAGCCGTCAAACTGCATCAACTGCGGGCGGTGTGTGAGCGTCTGTCCGGGGAGGGTGGTTCCTTCCAGACTGGCGGACTTTGCAGAGAGACATGACGAGGAAGCATTTGTGAAAGCAGACGGTATGGAGTGCTGCGAGTGCGGCTGCTGCAGTTATATCTGCCCGGCGAAACGCCCGCTTACCCAGTACATAAAATCCATGCGTAAAATCGTACTGGTGAACCGAAAGAAAAAGTAGAAGGGAGAAGAGAAGATGAGCGGTTTACTGAATGTATCATCCAATCCCCATATCCGTTCGCATGACACAACGTCACGGATTATGCTGCTGGTAGTCCTTGCGCTGCTTCCGGCAAGCGTTTTCGGCGTGTATCATTTTGGGATAAATGCGCTGGTGACAATTCTGGTGTCGGTAACATCCTGTGTACTGACGGAATATGTTTATGAAAAATTGATGCACAGGAACATTACAGTGGGGGATTTCAGCGCGGCAGTGACGGGGCTTCTCCTGGCGCTGAACCTTCCGGCTACCGTGCCGTGGTGGATTCCGGTGATTGGCGGCGTTTTTGCGATTCTGGTTGTGAAACAGCTCTTTGGGGGAATTGGGCAAAACTTTATGAATCCTGCGCTGGGAGCCAGATGTTTCCTGCTGATTTCTTTTGCGGGGCGGATGACGGATTTTACATATGATGGAATTTCAGGAGCGACGCCCCTGACGGCATTGAAGATGGGGGAACCGGTGAACCTTATGGATATGTTTTTAGGAAATAAGACAGGTTCTATCGGGGAAGTGTCGGTGCTGGCAGTTCTGATTGGGGCGGTTATCCTGCTTTTGGCAGGGGTGATTGATTTGAGGATTCCCGGTACTTATTTGCTGAGTTTCTTATTTTTTATCCTGGTTTTCGGAGGACATGGGGCAGACCCGGAATATCTTCTGGGACAGCTTTTTGGGGGCGGCCTGATGCTGGGGGCGTTTTTCATGGCGACAGATTATGTGACAACCCCGATTACGAAACATGGGCAGCTGGTTTACGGCTGCATATTAGGCATCCTGACGGGGATTTTCCGGGTATATGGAAATTCAGCGGCGGGCGTGTCATACGCGATTATTTTTGGCAACCTTCTGGTGCCGTTGATTGAAAAGATGACGCTTCCCAGGGCGTTTGGAAAGGGAGGGAAGAAGGCATGAAGATTGTAAAAAATGCTTTAATCCTGATGGCAATTACGCTGGTGGCAGGCATCGGCCTGGGATTTGTGTATGAGGTTACAAAAGCGCCGATTGCCGGGCAGGAGCGGCAGGCAAAGGAGGAAGCGTACAAATCGGTATTTCCCGGAATGGCGTCTATGAAGCCTGTATATGGATTGGAACCAGATGAGGACGCAGCGAAAGTACAGGCGGAGTCGGCAGAAGCGCTGGCAGCGGCTGGATTGGAGGATATCCAGATAAAAGAAGCTTATGGCGCGGCGGGAGAATCTGGTGAGATTTTAGGATTGGTGATGAACGTTACGACGACGGGGTACGGCGGGGAAATTAATTTTTCTATGGGTATCCAAAATGATGGAACGGTAAACGGAATACGGATTCTTACCATCAGTGAGACGGCAGGACTGGGTATGCGGGCTGCGGAAGATGAGTTCCAAAACCAGTTTGCGGGAAAGAAAGTTTCCGGGTTTACCGTTACAAAAACAGGCGCGGGAGCGGAGGATGAAATCAACGCAATCAGCGGGGCGACGATTACTTCTACAGGAATGACGCGGGGCGTGAATGCGGGGATTTGCTATTTCCAGAGCATGGTGGAAGGAGGCGGCGTCCATGAATAAGATTGCAGAACGGCTGTATAACGGGCTGGTGAAAGAGAATCCTACGTTTGTACTGATGCTGGGAATGTGTCCGACTCTGGCGGTCACTACTTCGGCGGTAAACGGACTGGGAATGGGCCTTACTACGACGGTAATTCTGGCGCTCTCAAACGCCATGATTGCCGCGCTGCGGAAGATTATCCCGAATGGGGTGCGTATGCCGGCGTTTATCGTGGTAGTGGCGTCTTTTGTGACGATTGTCCAGTTTCTGCTTCAGGGATATGTGCCTGCTCTGTATGAAAGCCTGGGGATTTATATCCCTCTGATTGTGGTAAATTGTATCATCCTGGGGCGCGCGGAGGCATATGCTTCCATGAATCCGGTGATTCCGTCCTTTTTTGACGGACTTGGCATGGGGCTGGGGTTTACGGTGGGATTGACCTGCATCGGTATCGTGCGTGAGCTGGTTGGCGCCGGGAAAGCGTTTGGCGCCCGGGTGATGCCGGATGCTTATGAGCCTATGACGATTTTCATCTTGGCGCCAGGGGCATTTCTGGTGCTTTCTATGCTTACAGCACTCCAGAACAGGGTGAAACGGCGTATGGAGATGAAAGGGCAGGAGACGAAAATCGGAACAGGCTGTACAGGTTCCTGCGCTTCCTGCCATGAGTCTTGTGGGAAAGGGGGCGAGGCGTGATGAGTGAACTTCTGATGATTGCGGTGGGGGCTGCGTTTATCAATAACGTAGTACTGAGTCAGTTTTTGGGAATCTGTGCATTCGTGGGCGTTTCGAAAAAGACGGAGACCGCAGCGGGAATGGGTGCGGCAGTAGTGTTTGTTATCACCATTTCATCCCTGATTGCGGGCGTGATTTACAAATACATTTTGACGCCTTTTGATGTGACCTATCTGCAGACGATCGTGTTTATTCTGGTGATTGCGGCCCTGGTGCAGTTCGTAGAGATGATTGTTAAGAAGTACAGTATGTCTCTCTACAATGCGCTGGGCGTATACCTGCCTCTGATTACAACAAACTGCGCGGTACTTGGGGTGGCGCTTATCAACGTGACGAAAAATTATTCGATTCTTGAGGGCGTGGTCAATGGCTTTGCCACGGCAGTGGGATTCCTGATTGCTATTGTGCTGATGGCTGGTATCCGGGAAAAAATAGAGCATAATGATATCCCGGAATCTTTTAAGGGGTCGCCGATCGTGCTGCTGACGGCCTGTCTGATGGCAATTGCGTTTTTTGGTTTTTCAGGATTGAAATAGGAGGAGGGCATATGAGTGGAGTGATACTTGCGGCTCTGATCGTGGGCGGCACCGGCCTGATTCTTGGACTGTTCCTGGGATTAGCAGATAAGAAATTTAAAGTAGAAGTAGATGAAAAAGAAGCGTTGATTCGTGCGGAGCTTCCGGGAAATAACTGCGGAGGATGCGGATATGCGGGCTGTGACGCTGTGGCAAAAGCAATTGCCGAAGGAGAGGCAGAGGTGGACGTCTGTCCGGTGGGCGGTGCGGAGGCCGCGGCGAAGATAGCGTCTATTATGGGAAAAGAGGCAAAGCCGGGCGTACGCATGACAGCCTTTGTCAGATGTGCGGGAACCTGCGGCAAGACGCGCAGTAATTATGAATATTATGGCGTGCGGGATTGCGCAGTGATGGAATTTGTTCCTTCCGGCGGACCAAAAAGCTGTATCTATGGGTGTTTAGGTTATGGAAACTGTGTAAAAGCATGTAAATTTGATGCCATCCATGTGATGGATGGGATTGCGGTGGTAGATAAAGAAAAATGCAAAGCATGTGGCGCGTGTGTGGCGCAATGCCCAAAGCACTTGATTGAACTGGTGCCTTACGAGATGGATCACCTGGTGCAGTGTGTTTCTAAGGATAAGGGAAAAGCTGTTATGCAGGCGTGCAGGGCAGGATGCATCGGCTGCAGGAAATGTGAGAAAGAGTGTCCTACGGGGGCGGTGTCTGTAACAGATAACATAGCGAATATTGATTATGGGGGGTGTGCGAATTGCGGCGTGTGCGCGCAGGTATGTCCCAGAAAAATTATTACAGGCGTCCCAGAAAAAAGATGAAGCTTTTCTTAAGAGGATTGAAATTGCAGGAGTTCTGAATTATACTATAAAATATATGAAAATCATAGAAGGGAGCGATAGAATGAATAAGAAAAGAATGGGGGTTGCGGCAGCGCTGGCATTGCTGCTGGCGTTCTGTATTTCAGCTTCCGCTTTTGCGACAGGAGTAAGCGACGGTTTTCTGACGCAGGGAGGGGCTACTTATTATTATCAGGATGGGAAGATGCAGAAGGGCTGGAAAGAAATTGCCGGAAAGAAATACTTTTTCTGCAAAGATGGCAAAATGGCAGTCGGACGTTTAAAAGTCGGCAAGACCACATACTATTTCAATACGAAAGGTGTGTGCGTGAAGAAACTTCCTAATGCGGCGTGGGTACAGGATGAGAATGGCCGCCGCTATTGTGATGGAGCTGATAAGTACTTAAAAGGTGGCTGGAAAACCATTCAGGGCAAAAAATATTATTTTAATAAAAAAGGGTATGTCCTGACAGGGATACAGAAGATAAAGAAAAATGTTTATCATTTCAACAAAAAGGGAGTGATGACAGCCGGAAAATGGGTGCGCACCAAGAGCGGGAAATACTATTTTGCCAGCGATGGAAAGATGGTGAGAAATTCATGGGTGAATGATATTTATCTGGGAGACGATGGAAAGCAGATAAAAGACTACGTGGATGAAACGAGGGAGAATGATCAGAAAACAGGCTGGGTAGGCTATGGAAGGCTGTGGAAGTATTATTCCAGAGGCAAGATGGTGACAGGCTGGAGAGATATCAATAAGAACAGATACTTTTTCGAATCTACCGGATATATGAAAATCGGATGGTATAACGACGGACAGGATTACTATTTCCTGAATACGACTCCGGGACGGGAAACAATCGGTGTGATGGCGACGAACTTCATGAGGATAGACGGCAAAGTATACTATTTCTTCCCGAAGAAAGTAAAGGATTCCGCCGGACGCGTACATCCGAAAGGAAGCATGGCAAGGGCGCTGAAGATACGTTACAATAATAAAGAATATTCCTTTAACGAAGCAGGCGTATGCCAGGAGCTTAAATAAGCATAAAGAGGGTACTGTAAATGAAATGAACAGTAATCAGAGAAAGGGCTGCCATAAAGGCGGCTCTTTCCTTGCTTTATAGGAAATTCCGACCTATTGACACACAAAGAAAAACATATGTTTACCGAACATATGTTAGATAGATATGTGTTTCAGGTAT
>NZ_CALPCM010000028.1:0-39816 GCF_943193015.1 Hominisplanchenecus murintestinalis | reverse complement strand
CTGCAGGAAATTTAAATTTCCTGCAGCACGTTTCTGTAGAACAAGACGGACGTCATCTGCATGTATGGTATCAGCCAGAGCATGCCGATATAGCATGTGAGCAGAGAGAGGAGAATCAGGCCGAAAAAGCTAATCTGAAGATAGAAAAAGCGCACCCGGTTTCCTTTCATCAGCTGTCGGCTTTCGCGCATCAGCTGTATCACGCCTTTTTCCGGCGCATCAAGATATAAAAGCATAGCCAGTGCATAGTTCAGAGCCAGAATAATGGCAATAACGCAGCCGGTCAGAAGGACAAAAATACCAAGCGCGGACATGGCTATTACATGCATAAAGTTCGCTGCCAGTATGAGAAGAATCCCCGGAAGAACACATAAAAGCATCAGCAGGGCCATCAGAAGCATCAGCAGGATTACACGGTCAGGCTGGTTGGAAAAAGCGAAGCCCAGAGTTCCCAGGTGCGTTTCCTGTCCACGGCTGAAATTCAGGAACATTTTCAGATATCCCATGATGAGAAGACTGGACAGCAGTCCTACAATCAGGGAAGAGATGAAATACAGTGTCATGGAAACTGTGTTATTCAGAGGAAAAACCATATTCAGCGCAAGGGAAACTACAACAGAAATACCGCCGATAAGCAATCCGGCGCCAATAAACAGGCCATAGTGCCCAAGCAGCCGTTCCTTTGCCATGTATTTTAATTCAGAAGAAGATTTTTTCATGATATACACCTTGTCTTTCAGGATAAATTTAAGATTTCTCATGCAGATAAGTATAGCATAGCCAGAGGGGAAAAAGCAACTGCGGAAAGTCAAACCGCAATTTGAAAATTGAACTGTTAATACGTAAGGGAGAATTTTTATGAAGTATGCAGAAAAAGAAAGGCGGAGCCTCTATATTATAGGATGGCTGCTGCCTGGGATTGCGGAGGTATGCCTGCTGCTCTCAAAGGTGCTGGGAGTGGATTTGGGGCGCTTGGCGCTGCCCTGTATCTTTCACAGCGTTACAGGTCTATACTGCCCCGGGTGCGGGGGAACCAGGGCGCTGCGGCTGCTTTTGCATGGAGATATCCTGCAATCTTTGTATTATCATCCATTGGTGCTTTACGGTGCGGTGCTTTATGGGTGGTTTATGGTTTCCAACAGTGTGGAATATTTGAGCAGAGGAAAATACAAAATCGGAATGCGTTACCGTAAATGGTATGTAACAACAGGACTAATTCTTCTGATTCTGAATTTTTTGATAAAAAATGGGGCAATGCTCATTTGGCATTACCCCATGATAGAGTAAAGGGTTTATCACGGTTCAGATAAAACTGTTGCGGCAGTTTACAGGGTGTTTTCGAAATACTCCTGGTAATACTGATACTGCCGCTGGAATTCTCCATTGGATATGGTGGATGCAATCATGGCGATTGTCAGGAAAAGGGTGAGGCATAAACCGACGATGGAAAGGCTGAGGCCCGTTTTCGCCCGCCCCTGCATGGCTTTTCCTGTTTTTGAAAGAATAGCAAAGAGGATGCCCAGGCCGCCGAGAGGAATGCTGACGTAACAGCAGCAGCACAGTACCAGAGAAAGGATGCCAAGAACCAGGGACGCCGTGGCAAAAGTATTCGGCGGCTCTGGTTTTTGTTCTTCGAAATTCGGTTCATAGTGGTAAGTTCCGCGGTAATTATTTGTGGATGTATCATTATCGTCATAATGACAGTTGTATTTATCGTCCATAGAATCTCCTTTTTGCAAACCGTTCAGCCGTGTGGCGCAATCCATCGTTTTCAGAAACCGGGCTGAAGTTTGCCATGTATATTTTCCATAATAGCATAGACAAAGGAGAAACTCAAGTGATATACTGGGGAAGCAATTCTATTTTCGTAACAGTTCAGCCTTCGGCTTCACTGTTACGGAATCCAGCCCATTTAAAGTTTGCTTTCGCAAAGGGCTGGATTCTCTGGCTGAATTTACGCATTCTCACGGACTTTGCAGCAGGTGCAAAGTCCTGGGCTGAACTGTTGCCTATTTTCATTGAGGGCTGTACAGTAATGGGTTATCAAATAGAAATTTTTAGGTTATAAGGAGAAATCATGGATATTAATAAAGTACTCGCAAAGGAGCTTTCCGTTCAGTTCTGGCAGGTGGAAGCAGCAGTGAAACTGATTGACGAGGGCAATACGATCCCTTTTATTTCCCGATACCGTAAGGAGGCTACGGGAGCTTTGAATGATGAAGAGCTGCGCAAGCTGTTTGAACGTTTGAATTATCTGAGGAATTTGGAAGAGAAAAAGGCGCAGGTGATTGCCTCCATTGAGGAGCAGGAAAAAATGACAGAGGAGCTGCGCCGGCAGATTCTGGCGGCGGAGACTCTGGTTGTGGTAGAAGATTTGTACCGCCCATTCCGTCCGAAGCGCAGGACGAGGGCGATGATTGCGAGGGAAAAAGGGCTGGAGCCGCTGGCAAATCTTATCCGCCTCCAGATGATCAATCGTCCGGTGGAGGAAGAGGCAGAAGCTTTTTTATCAGAGGAAAAAGAAGTGCATACCCTGGAAGAAGCCGTGGCGGGGGCGAAAGACATTCTGGCGGAAGCTATTTCGGATGAGCCTTCCTACCGAATGAAAATTCGTAAAATGACGATGCAGGGCGGCAGGATTGTTTCAACGGCAAAGGATGCCGAGGCACAGTCCGTATATGAGATGTATTATGATTATGATGAAGCGATACAAAAAGCGGCAGGGCACCGGACGCTGGCGCTGAACCGAGGGGAGAAGGAAAAGTTTTTGACGGTGAAGGTGGAAGCGCCGCAGGATGATATTTTACAGTATCTTAGCCGCCAGGTGATTACGAGGGACAATCCTTATACCTCTCCGATTTTGCAGGAGGTTGTGGAGGACAGCTATAAGCGGCTGATTGCCCCGGCGATTGAGAGGGAAATACGGAATGAACTGACGGAAAAAGCAGAGGAAGGAGCGATTGCAGTATTTGGAAAGAACCTGGAGCAGCTTCTGATGCAGCCGCCGATTGCAGGGCAGACAGTGCTTGGCTGGGATCCGGCGTTCCGCACGGGGTGTAAGCTGGCGGTGGTTGACCCCACAGGAAAGGTGTTGGACACAAAAGTAATTTATCCGACGGCGCCGACAAATGAGAAAAAAATCCGCGCTGCAAAGGAGACAGTAAAACAGCTTATCCAAAAATATGGAGTCAGCCTGATTTCCGTTGGGAACGGAACGGCGTCCAGGGAATCTGAACAGGTCATTGTAGAAATGCTTGGGGAGATTCAGGAGCCTGTGCAGTATGTGATTGTCAATGAAGCAGGGGCTTCAGTCTACTCTGCAAGTAAGCTGGCAACAGAAGAGTTTCCGGATTTTGATGTGGCGCAGCGGAGCGCAGTATCTATCGCGCGGCGTATTCAGGATCCTCTGGCGGAGCTGGTGAAGATTGACCCCAAGTCTATCGGCGTAGGCCAGTATCAGCATGATATGAACCAGAAGCGGCTGGGGGATACACTGGGCGGCGTGGTAGAGGATTGTGTAAATAAGGTAGGCGTGGATTTGAATACAGCGTCTGCGCCCTTAATGGAGTATGTGTCAGGAATATCGAAGGCAGTTGCGAAAAATATCGTGGCATACCGAGAGGAGAACGGCCGGTTTACAGAGCGGAAACAGCTTTTGAAAGTGGCAAAGCTGGGGGCGAAGGCATACGAACAGTGCGCCGGGTTTATGCGCATTCAGGGAGGCGGAAATCCTCTTGACGCTACCAGCGTCCATCCGGAGAGCTACGGTGCGGCAATGCTGCTGCTGGAAAAACTGGACTGCCGGACGGAGGATCTTACAGGCGGGAAACTTGCCGGGATTTCGAAAAAGGTAAAGGATTATAAAAAAATGGCGGAGACGCTGGGCATTGGTGAAATGACCCTGCGCGACATTGTAAAGGAGTTGGAGAAACCGGGGCGTGACCCCAGGGAGGATATGCCGAAGCCTATTTTGCGCAGCGACGTACTGGATATGAAGGACTTGGCTCCGGGTATGATGTTGAAGGGAACAGTACGCAATGTCATTGATTTTGGTGCGTTTGTAGATATCGGTGTCCATCAGGACGGATTAGTTCATATTTCTGAGCTTTCTGCAAAGAAATTTGTGAAACACCCTCTGGAGGTCGTGAGCGTCGGGGATATCGTGGATGTGAAAGTGCTGAGCGTGGATTTGAAGAAAAAGAGGATAGCGCTGACAATGAAACTGTAAAGCGCTGCCTGCACACCCCGGTATGTTTTGCAGGGCATTCTGTGTTACCATGAGCAGTAACGTTATGCGAATCCTACCGAATTTTGCGAAAGAATTTACTTGCATATTATTTTGGCTATATTATAATGGATAAGGACTTAAATACAATGGTGAAAGATATGAACTATACAGAAGCAGTGGAATATATTTTAAGCGTTCCGAAGTTTACAAAGAAGAATAAAATGGAAAATACCGTAGAACTGATGGAACGCCTGGGGCGGCCGGAGCGGGACCTGAAGGTGATCCATGTGGCGGGGACGAACGGCAAAGGATCTGTATGCGCGTTTCTTTCTACGATGCTGGTATGGGGGAGAAAAAGGACGGGGCTGTTTACGTCGCCGCATCTGGTGAAAATCAATGAGCGTTTTCAGATTGACAACGTTCCAGTGAAAGATGGGGATTTCTTAAAGGCATATCTCAAGGTTCAGAAAGCAGTAGAAGGTATGCAGAAAGACGGTTTTGCCCATCCTACTTATTTTGAGCTGCTGTTTGCAATGGCAATGGTAATTTTTAAAGAAAAGCAGGTGGAATATGCCGTGGTAGAGACGGGGCTTGGAGGGCGTCTTGACGCCACGAACATGGTGGAGAAACCGATTGCCACGGTGATTACATCTATCAGCCTTGACCACACAGAAATCCTGGGAGAAACTATAGAAGAAATCGCGTTTGAGAAAGCAGGAATCATAAAACCTCATGTACCTGTTATCTATGACGGGCACTGCAAGGAGGCAGAAAAGGTAATTCTTGCCAGGGCAGAAGCGCTGGATGCACCGGTCAGTGCTCTTCGTGAGGAAATGTATGAAATTTTAGGGAACACGGAGAAAAGCATTGATTTTTGGCTGGATAATGGGTATAGTGTACATACGCGGGTGACGGTCCCGTATCTGGCGCATTATCAGGTTATCAACAGTGCGTTGGCGCTGCTGGCGATGGAGGTTATCGATAGCGGGATTCCTATGGAAACCTGTGTACGGGCAGTGAAGGAGACGGCATGGCAGGGACGTATGGAAACGGTGATGCCCGGCGTAGTATTTGACGGTGCGCACAATGCAGACGGGGTACGCGAGTTTGTACGGACAGTATGCCGTGTCCGGAAAGACAGGCCCGTGACACTGCTGTTTTCGGCAGTAATGGAAAAGGATTACGAAAAAATGATAGAAACCATCTGCGCACAGACGGAATTTGCCCATGTGGTAGTGACGGAAATCGCCGGGGAGCGGAATGTTCCGGCAGAGAGGCTGGCAGAGGTATTCCGCAGGTATGTAAAAGCGCCGGTAGAAGCTGTTCCACAGGTTAAGGACGCGTTTCGAAGAGCGCTGGAGGAGAAGCGGGACAGTATGTTGTTTTGCGTCGGCTCCCTGTATCTGGTAGGGGAGTTGAAAGGCTTGCTGGCAAAAGGGCTGTGAAGAAGGGGCAGCAGTTGGTTTTAGGAGGGGACAGATGATTAATTATGAAGAGGAGTTAAAGAAATTCCATCCGAGCCTGGATGTAAATGAGGCAGAGGATGCCATTTATAACAGGGACTTGACAGATGTGACGGATATTTTGCGGGAATTGATAATGGACGAAAAGAAAAAGGGCAAGAATTTCAAATAAGGGGTAAATATGAATTGTATTTTCTGCGGGACTCCGCTTTCGGAGCATGATTACTGTAAGGGCTGCGGGGCAGATACCACACTGCTGAAAAGGATTGCCAGGATTTCCAACCTGCTGTATAACCAGGGGCTGGAGAAGGCGATGGTGCGGGATTTGTCGGGGGCTATCGTATGCCTGAAGAGGAGCCTGAAATTTAATAAAGACAATATAGATGCGAGAAACCTGCTGGGGCTTGTTTACTATGAAACAGGAGAAGTAGTTTCCGCGCTGAGTGAATGGGTTATCAGCAAAAACAAGAGCACGCAGAATAATCTGGCGGATGTTTACATAGACAAGCTCCAGTCTAATAAGAATAAACTGGATTTGATTAACCAGACAATAAAGAAGTACAACCAGGCTTTACTGTACTGCCGGCAGGACAATGAGGACATGGCGGTTATCCAGCTTAAGAAGGTACTGAACCAGAACCCTCAGCTTATCAAAGCGTATAACCTGCTGGCGCTTCTGCATCTGAAACGGCAGGAGTATGAGAAGGCGAGGAAGCTGTTAAAGCGGGCGGCATACATTGACGCTACGAACACTACGACTCTGCGCTATCTGCAGGAAGTGGAGGCGGCTACCGGAATCAGCACCAGCCTGGATATGAAACGGAAGAAAAAGTATGCTAAGGAAAAAGTAAATAAACTGACGGGTACGACTACCTATATGAGCGGGAATGAGATGATTATTCAGCCCACGACTTTTCGGGACAGCTCGGCGGTGGCTACGTTTATTAATATTTTCCTGGGCGTTCTCTTGGGAGGGGCAGTGGTATGGTTTCTGGTAGTGCCGGGAACCAGGCAGAGCATTAATGCGTCTGCGAATAAGCAGGTAACGGATGCGAACTCGAAAATGGCGTCTGAGGCTTCCAAAGTACAGGGGCTGGAGGATGAAATTTCAGATTACCAGGCGAAGGTAGATGCAGCGAACCAGACAATGGAGGAAGCCAATGCGAAGGCGGAATCTTATGAGGAACTGCTGGCAGCGGCAGACTTGTATATATCGAATCCGAACAACCAGGCGCAGGCGGCCGAAGCGCTGGGCGAGATTAAAGCCGAAAGCCTGAGCGGGGCGGCGCAGGATTTGTATGACCATATGATGGAAGCCATCAGTGATTATGTATATAATGATGCGATCAATGCGGCAAATACGGCGTATACCAACAAGAATTATCAGGAAGCGATTGAGCAGTATGAGAAAGCGCTGGAAGCAAAGCCGGGAGATGAATGGGCGCTGCTTTATCTGGGGCATGCTTATTATGCAGTGCAGGATACGGCAAATGCAGACGATGTGTTTAATGAACTGATTCAGAAATATCCGGCAAGGGAAGCAGAAGTGCGTCCGTATATCAGCGGAACATCATCGGGCGGTACGAGGCGGAGCGGAGATGATAGCCAGGATACAGTCGGCGGAGACAATGCAGGAGATGAAGACAGCCGGGAGCCGGGCAGCGGAAACGGCGCAGGAGATGAAGGCGGCCAGGGCACAGGCAGCGGAAACGGCGCAGGAGATGAAGGCGGCCAGGGCACGGGCAGCGGAGACAATGCAGGGGATGAAGACAGCCAGGAGCCGGGCAGCAGCGGGGATATAGACCGTACAGGCGGCGGGCGCCTGGGATTTGTAGAGTAATATACGGCAGAGAAACCTCCGGGAAGGGGCGTATGCGGGGCATACGTCTCTTTTTGCCTTATCAGGAAGCGATAGGTCTGTTTTCTGTAAAGGAAAAATTTTCCAGGCAGGCATCTAAGTATTTTTTGACTGATTTGAATGAGGGCCGGCGGCAGCATAAATATCGGCATGAGGGGAGATTTGTATGGAGAAATGTGTGGAAGTATCAGGTACTACGCTGGTGATTAAAGTTCCCAGAGAACTGGATCATCACAGTGCGGAGTATCTTCGTGGGGAAGCGGACAGGATTCTTGGGGAAAAGAGCATCCGCAGCATTGTTTTTGATTTTGAAAAGACAAGCTTTATGGACAGCTCAGGAATCGGGCTGATTATGGGGCGGTATAAAAATATTCGGTTTACCGGGGGAAAGGTGACTGCAATCCGGGCAAATGAACAGATCCGCAGGATACTGACCCTCTCAGGAATGCACAAAGTCATAGAAATTTATGAGGGAGAGCCGGAAGTATTGGAGAGGGGGCAAAGAAGATGAGCAGCGCGAATGAAATGAAGCTGGAGTTTGACAGTCGTTCCTGCAATGAGGGTTTTGCCCGCGTGGCGGTGGCGGCATTTATGACACAGATGAACCCGACGCTGGAAGAGGTGGCTGATGTAAAAACCGCGCTGTCCGAAGCAGTGACGAATTCTATCGTTCACGGCTATGAAGGAGAAGTGCAGAAGATTATTGTAGAATGCCGGATTGAGGGGAAAGAGCTTCGGGTTACAGTGATTGATAAAGGCTGCGGGATTGAAGACGTGGCGCAGGCCATGGAGCCGATGTTTACCACAAAGCCTGATGCGGAGCGTTCCGGTATGGGGTTTGTGTTTATGGAAGCGTTCATGGATGAGGTGCGGGTAGAGTCTGTACCGGGAAAGGGAACGTGCGTATTTATGAGAAAGAAAGTCGGGCAGCCGGCAGATGAATTTAACCAGTGAAAGGACGGGCCAATGGAACATACCCTTGCGTTAATCGAAAAAGCACACGGAGGGGATAAAGAGGCGAGAGAAACACTGGTAGAAGAAAATATGGGTCTGGTATATACGATTGTGCGGCGCTTTGCAGGACGGGGCCATGAGATGGAGGATTTAATCCAGATAGGCAGTATCGGGCTGATTAAGGCGATTGATAAATTTAATTCTGCGTTTGATGTAAAGTTTTCCACTTATGCAGTTCCCATGATAGCCGGAGAAATCAAGCGTTTCCTGCGGGATGACGGGATGATAAAGGTGAGCCGGAGCCTGAAAGAGACTGCGGGAAAAGCATATATGGTAAAAGAGGCTCTGGAGAAAAAGTATGGACGTGAGCCAAGCCTGGAAGAGATTTCGGAGGAGATTGGGGCATCCAGGGAGGATATTGTGCTGGCGATGGAATCAGCGGCGGAGGTAGAATCTCTCCATAAAACGATATACCAGGGGGACGGAAATGCAATTTCTTTGATGGACAAGCTGGAAGAACAGGGAAACCCGAATGAGGAATTATTGAATCATATGGTGTTGAACGATGTTATACAGACGCTTCATGAGGAGGAGCGGATGCTGATCAGGCTGCGTTACTTTGAGGATAAGACGCAGATGGAAGTAGCGAGAGCGCTTGGAATGTCCCAGGTGCAGGTATCGCGGTATGAAAGGAAGATATTAAAAAAAATGCGGGGAAGGATTTCATGACTTCCCCGCATTTTTTGGGGAAAATAGGGAATAATGGTTATTGTGAACAGAGTGAACAGTAAACGGATGATGATAAAAAGAAAGATGGAGGGATGTATCATGAGAAAAAGGAAGATGGTTACCTGCCTGACAGTGTTGGCACTTGTGGCAGTTCTGGCAGGGATTTTCTATTATATTTCCTATGTAAATAACAGTTCTTCTGAGAAACGGGGAACTTTGGTGCGTGCATTCACGCAGAAAGTGGATGAGTGCTGCATATGACAAATGATACCTTATATTTAAAAATTGACCAGAATGTACAGGTACACGATACGCATATAACCCTGGGGGATATCGCACAGCTCACTTGCAGTAACAAGGAGATAGAGAACAGGGTGAAAACCGTGAAAGTAAAAGAAGCTGCCAATGGGAAACCGGGACGCCATGCGATGTCAGTCATGGAGTTGATAGAGGCTGTACAGAAAGAATTTCCAAGCCTTGAAGTCAATAATATCGGGGAAGCGGATTTTATCATAACATATGAGAATCCGAAGCAGCCGAAAGAAGCAGTCAGCTGGTTAAAGACCGTGTGTGTATGTTTTCTGGCGTTTTTCGGAGCGGCGTTTACCATTATGACTTTTAATAATGATGTAGATATCCCTAAGCTGTTTGGACAGCTTTATATGCAGTTTACAGGGCGGCAGTCAGATGGGTTTACGATCCTGGAGCTTACTTACTCTATCGGTGTGGGAATTGGTATTTTGTTGTTTTTTAATCATTTTGCCGGAAAAAAGATTACAGCCGACCCTACGCCTATGGAAGTGGAAATGCGTCTGTACGAGGATGACATTAACAATACGCTGATTGAATCAAGCAGCCGGAGTCCGAAGAAAAAAGGAAAAGCCGGGGCGAAATCATAAACACGAGGAGGCATAGGGGTATGGCGATGCAGGTTTTACTGGGGGTTATCGGGCTAAGCAGTGGGTTTATTGTAGCGGGCGGAGTGATTGCGCTTATTGTTGGCCTGGGTATTATTACCCGGTATGCGGGGATTACCCACACGGGGCAGAAGGTGTGGCTGTACGAGGACGCGGTACTGCTGGGCGGGCTGGCAGGGAATATTTTGACAGTTTACCGGGTCAACGCAGGTCTGGGAAGCGTAGGTCTGGCTGTTATGGGACTGTTCTGTGGTATTTTCGTGGGAAGCTGGATTCTGGCCCTGGCTGAGATTGTAAATATTTTCCCGGTATTTTCCAGGCGCCTGGGACTGACAAAAGGAATGAGCATCCTGGTGCTTGCAGTGGCGGTCGGAAAGGTAACCGGGAGCCTGCTGCATTTCTATATGCGCTGGTAGCAGGGTATCTTATAGAAGAGAAAGGAATAGTAAGATATGGCAGATGTATTAAAAGAACAAAAAAACCAGAAGTATAATGAATATGTCAAACAGGTAACACCTACTCACAGCCTGCCGGCAAATATGGCGAAAGCATTTTTGATGGGAGGGATAATCTGCATTATTGGGCAGTTTATTCTGAATGTATGCGGGAATCTGGGGCTGGATAAAGATGCCGCGGGAAGCTGGTGTTCTCTGGTTTTGATTTTGCTGAGCGTCATATTGACAGGGTTTGGAATTTATCCAAAGCTGGCGAAGTTTGGAGGGGCAGGGACATTAGTTCCGATTACCGGATTTGCGAACTCTGTGGCAGCTTCGGCTATTGAGTTTCAGAAAGAGGGCCAGGTATTTGGAATTGGCTGCAAGATTTTTACTATAGCGGGGCCGGTTATCCTGTATGGGATTTTTTCAAGCTGGGCGCTGGGATTTGGGTATTGGATTGGAAAAATGATTGGAATTTGTGGATAGCCTGGGTGGGAAATAGGGGGAATCGTATAGCAGTTCAGTTGAGAAATGAACTGCTATACGATAACGAGGCCACATTGAAGATATTACTTTTAAAGTTGAAAACTGTGTGGTATACTTAAAGAAAAATATAGGAGGGAAACTATGAAGAGAAGGTCTAAACGGGTAGTTCCGTTGGTTTTGACTGTATGTCTGGGAATCAGCGGCGTGCTGCCTCACGCGGGGGGCATGCAGGCGAAAGCGGCAGCCAGCCTGGAGGATGGGCTGGTAGGATATTGGAACTTTGACGGCGATACGGATGAGGCGCGGTTACAGAACCGGGCGTCCGGCTCCAATATTGCAGCAGAAAAGTCGGGAAGCGGCGTGACGCTGAAAAGCGGGGACGGTATAGACGGAGGAAGCGCTTATTTCGGCAAAGCTGCGAATTCTTATATTAAGTTAAATCTGAGAGCGGCAGGAGCGGGCTTGAACGCTTCCACAGATGATTTTACATTTTCTGCCTGGGTGAAATATGACAGTGACGCTTTAAATGGTGATAAGATTAACCTTTTTCAGCAAACGGCAGATGTATCCAATACAGGGGCAGACGGACGGACGATTCTTTATCTGAACACAGGAAAAAAATATGGTACTTTTCTGACAGGGGCGGATGCGGTATGTGACGGCGCTACAGTTGCCATGAACAATTGGCATCACATAGCGGTTACTTATGAGCATACGGCAAAGAAGATGCAGTTCTATGTGAACGGAAGCTTTGTGACAGAGAGTACGCTTGCCGGGACGGCTGTAAATACAGCAACAGATATTCTGGTGGGTATTCATAAAAATATGAATGCCGTGGGAGCAATTAAGGGATATGTAGATGAGCTGCGCTACTATAATAAAGTGGTGAATGCAGACACAGTGAAAGCAATATATGATGAATTTGGGCTGGCAGAGGGCCTGCGTGCATTGATTGAGGAGGCAGAGGGCCTGCTTGAGAGCGGAAATGCTTCAGAGGAAGCGACGGCAGATATGCAGGCAGCGATAAATGCAGCAAGGGAATTATTAAACGGAGGAACGGCGTCAAAGGAACAGCTTGAGGAGAAAATACAGCAGCTTCAGGCAGCCGTGGAGGCGTATCAGAGAGCGTCCGTGGTTACGATAGCCGTGGACACAACGGATGTAGTGCGTGAGATTCCGTCTGCTATGTTTGGAATTAACCACCGTTATCATAAAGACGGATATGGGAGCTGGGATACAAGCACGCATTCCATTGCGGACGCATTTAACGCGCTTTCTAAAGAAGCAAAATTCGGTTCCGTGCGCTATCCGGGAGGTACGGTGTCCAATCTTTTTACATGGAAAGATGCCATTGGACCTCTGGAGGAGAGAAATCCTACGATTGCAGGAAATAACTTTTACTCTGCGGCAGGGGAAACGCCGGTAGCTCCTGCTTTTGGAGTGGATGAAGCGATGAAATGGATTTATGACGATTTAGGCTCAGAGGCAATCTTTGTCTATGGTCTGGGGCGGGGAAATCCCCAGGATGCAGCGGACCTGGTAGAATATCTGAATGCACCCAATGACGGAAGCAATCCGGGCGGCGGCGTGGACTGGGCGGCGGTACGTGCACAGAATGGGCATGAAGAGCCTTATGGAGTCGTTCGCTTTGAGATGGGAAATGAGTTCAGCGATGTGGGGCAGGATTACTGGATGGCAGGGAAAGGAAGTCTGAGTGCAGTAGACGCCTACATAGACGGCGGAATCATGACTTATACAGCAGGGCAGACATCCTACTACCAAAATACGACGAACGTAGCAAAGAAAGCAGACTGGCGGGCTGCCGCATCGAACAGTGACGGAAATCCAAATGAGGAACGCTATGTGTACTGGGTTCCTGTTGTGGAGGACAGCGCTACGGTATCTGTGGCGGGGACGGCATGGAGAATCGTAGATTCCCTGGAAGGGCAGGGGACGGAAAATGTGTGTACCTTTGATTACGAAACGGGAAAGATTACATTTGGTGATGGCACGAACGGAAATATCCCGGCAGCGGGGGCAAAGATTACATGTACATACCAGTCGCAGCAGGCGGGATTTGTGGATTACTATGACGCTATGAAAGCGGTGGCAGATGAGATTGGAATGGACATCGAGATTTATTCCGGCATTGTAGACAGGGATCAGAAGAGTTTTATAACAAAAATGAATCAGAAGGGATACAACGATAAATATGACGGCGTGATTATCCATCCATATAGCAGTTTTTCAAGTGCAGCTCAATATGAAGATTCTCTGGTAACTGCAAAGCAGAAGACAGACTATGTAGCGTCTCATAAGGATGCTATGATGGAGGCTACAGGCGATAACAGTAAAAAGGTAGCGATTTCGGAATTTGGCATTAATACGCAAAGCAATTATGTTACTTCCCTGGGAACGGCAATTTATATCGCAAACCATATGGTTGACGGCGTAAATGCCGGGGCAGCGTACCAGAATAAGCATTGCCTGGTGGACTTCACAGTGGGAGATAACCTCGGGGCATGGCATCAGTGCGTCATCCAGTGCCATAATTCAGAAGATGGATACAAATATGTAGCGACCCCATCTTTGCATTTGTTTTCTCTTTTCAACAATATGACAGGGAATGTACAGGTGAATCAGGAAATCAGCGGAAACGGGGACTACTGTGGCAGCAACAATAGTATAGTCAAAAATGTGAATATTTATTCTACTAAAGATGAAAAGGGCAATACTTATGTACTGTGTATCAACAATAAGAAATCAGATACTTCCTTTGTAAGTATATCTGTGGATGACAGAGATTTGACGGGGGAAGAAATCACAGTATGGGAGTTAGGTTCTGAAAATGTAGATGACATGAATACGCTGGCTGAGCCGGATAAAGTAACAGTGCAGAAAACCAGTGTGACGGGGAATGGGACAGCGCTGGTGTATACGCTTCCTGCGCATTCGGTTACCAGCTTTAAGATTCCACAGGAAAAAGTAGCCGTTACGGTGTCTGCCACAGAAGGAGGAAGCGCCAGCGGGAGCGTAAGTAAGGTGGAAATCGGAAGTGAAGTAACAGTTACGGCGGTGCCGGAGAAAGATTATGAGTTTACCGGATGGTACAAGGGAGAAACGAAAGTATCTGAAGATGCGGCTTATACATTCACTGTCACGGAAGCAGTGGAATTGACGGCAAGATTTAAGAAAAAACCAGAGCCGGATGATCCGAAGCCGGATGATCCCAAACCGCCGGTGCCAGGTGATCCGAAGCCAGATGATCCCAAACCGCCGGTGCCGAGTGATCCGAAGCCAGATGATCCCAAACCGCCAGTGCCGGATAATCCGAAACCATCCGTTCCGAAACAGGGAACTTCCATTCCTTCCGGAGCGGTAGAGTATAAAGTTACACGGTCTGATGAAAAAGGCGGAACAGTGACGGTATCTAAGGCTGCAAAAGGAAAATCAGTGAAATCGCTTAATATCCCGGATACCATTAAATGGGAGGGGTATACCTTCAGGATAACGGAAATAGCAGCAAAGGCTTTCCGGAATAATAAAAAAATTACTTCCGTCAATATAGGGGCAAATATCACCAAAATCGGAGCACAGGCATTCTTTAAGTGCAGCAAGCTTAAGAAGATTGTCTTTAAAGGCAAGAAGGCGCCGAAAGTTTCTTCAAAAGCATTTAAGGGAATAGCGAAAAACTGTAAAGTATATGTTACAAAGAAAATGCCGAAAAAACAGGTGAAGATTTTGCAGACGAGGCTTAAGAAAGCCGGAGTTAAGAGCAAAGTAAAATATAAGAAATAAATTGACAATGCGGTGCAAAACAGATAAGATAAGTAAGGTATATCACAGCGGTGAGGCACCGCATGTATAAAAGTGTAAGGAGGAAATTTCTATGTATTCACTGGAGGAAGTGCGGGCAGTCGATCCGGAAATCGCTGATTCAATTGTCCGGGAGGAAGAACGCCAGAATAGCCATATTGAACTGATTGCTTCAGAAAACTGGGTGACAAAAGCTGTCATGGCAGCTATGGGAAGTCCGTTGACGAATAAATACGCAGAGGGGTATCCGGGAAAACGTTATTATGGAGGATGCCAGTGCGTAGATGAAGTAGAGAATCTGGCTATGGAGAGGGCAAAGAAGATTTTTGGCTGTACTTATGCGAATGTCCAGCCTCATTCAGGCGCACAGGCAAATATGGCAGTATTTTTGGCAATGCTTGAAGCAGGAGACACAGTTATGGGCATGAATCTGGCTCATGGCGGGCATCTGACGCATGGAAGCCCTGCAAACTTCTCAGGTATCTATTTCAACATCGTGCCGTATGGCGTAAATGATGATGGTGTGATTGATTATGACAAAGTAAGGGAAATCGCTCTGGAATGTAAACCGAAACTGATTGTAGCAGGCGCCAGTGCATATGCACGTACCATTGATTTCAAGAAGTTCAGGGAAATTGCAGACGAAGCAGGCGCTTACCTGATGGTAGATATGGCGCATATCGCAGGACTGGTAGCTGCCGGGCTGCATCCAAGCCCTATTCCTTATGCGGACGTGACAACAACGACCACGCATAAGACGCTGCGAGGCCCGAGGGGAGGAATGATTCTTTCCAGTGAAGAGACAGCAAAGAAATTTAACTTTAATAAAGCAGTATTCCCAGGCGTGCAGGGCGGTCCGCTGATGCATGTTATTGCAGCAAAAGCCGTATGTTTCAAGGAAGTGCTTTCTGACGAGTATAAAGTATATCAGCAGAACATCGTGAAAAATGCACAAGCGCTCTGTAAAGGGCTGATGAGCCGCGGTATTAAAATCGTTTCCGGCGGAACGGACAATCATCTGATGCTGGTAGATTTGGTAGATGCCGGAAGGACAGGAAAAGAAGTAGAGAATCTTCTGGACAGTGTGAATATTACATGTAATAAAAACACGATTCCGAATGACCCGAAATCAGCATTCGTGACCAGCGGCGTCCGCTTGGGAACCCCGGCGGTTACTGCGAGGGGCATGAAAGAAGAAGATATGGATGTTATCGCAGAGGCTATCGCCCTGATGATAAAAGACCCAGAGGCAAGCCAGGAGAAAGCGAAAGAGCTGGTTGCAGGGCTGACTGCAAAGTATCCGTTAATTTAAAGTATAAAAAATCTGCCCTTACTGAAAGGGCAGATTCAGACTGTAGACAAAGTCCCGGCGAAAACCGGGCTTTTCTATATTTATAGTAGATTTATATTGCTTGTGGATCAGGCGTGGATTGGATATAAAGAAGCAGCGGTTTCCGGTATGTCAGATGATGTTTCTAAATTGAAAATATTTGAGTTTGATCATCGAATGCAAACATACTGTAGGCTTCTGGGGTATAAAAGCATCCGGCAATTTGCAGAAGGCAGTACAAAAGGGAGATGTAGAAATGGAAAAGATGAAAATGGAAACTATTGATATAGTTTCACATAATGTCGCTCAGCTGGGAAAGTTATTTCCTAACTGTGTTTCTGAAATAATAGATTCAAATGGAAGTCGTAAGCTTGCAGTTAATATGGAAGTTCTGCAGCAAATGTTAACGGATACAGTGTTGCCAGGAGATGAATCTTATGAGTTTTCATGGGTCGGAAAGAAAGCTGCAATTGCGGAGGCTCATAAGATTATTAGAAAAACACTGAGACCTGATATTCCTGAAAGTAGAGATTGGGATATTACTGAAAATCTGTATATAGAAGGAGACAATTTAGAGGCATTAAAATTGCTTCAAGAAAGTTATTTGGCGGCTGTTAAACTCATTTATATTGATCCGCCATATAATACAGGTCATGATTTTGTATATCCGGATTCATTTATAATGGATAATGAAGAATACGCGAACGGAACTGGGTATTTTGACGAAGACGGAAACGTTAATTTTTGCAGAGAGAATAGTGAAACCGCCGGAAAATATCATTCTGACTGGTGTTCAATGATTTATTCAAGACTTATGCTTGCAAGAAATTTGCTTACAGAGGATGGTTTGATTCTTATCAATATGGACGAGAACGAGATAAGCAATTTGCAGAAAATATGTGCTGAGGTATTTGGCGAAGCAAATGATTTGGGAACCATTGTTTGGGACAAGAGGAATCCTAAGGGTGATGCAAGGGGGGTTTCGTATCAGCACGAATATATAGTTGTTTATGCAAAGAATAAGGCAGCGTTTACTGAAAAATGTAAAATGCGGAGACCTAAGAAAAATGCTGAAACAATAATAAAAAAAGCGATACAGATTTTTTCTAAATTAGGAAGCAGCTATACACTGGATGATGCTAATGCTGAATTTTCAGCATGGATGAGAATGCAGAATGATTTTAGCGGAGGTGAGAAGGCATATAACAAGATTGATGAAAATGGAGATGTGTATCGTCCTGTTTCGATGGCATGGCCTAATAAAAAGAAAGCTCCGGATGATTACTTTATTCCATTGATTCATCCTATTACTAACAAGCCTTGTCCTGTACCAGATAGAGGCTGGAGAAATCCTTCTGCAACCATGAAAAAGATGATGGAAGAAGGAAGAATACTATTTGGAAAGGATGAAACGACAATTCCAAATAGCAAATATTTGCTGAAGGATAATATGTATGAAAACATTCCTTCCCTTTTATACTATGGCGGTAGTGATACAGATATGCTTTCTCAAATGAAAATTCCTTTTGATACCCCTAAGGTGGTAAACATTTGCAAGGAACACATAAAGTCCTTTACAAGTGAAGGCGATTTAATATTGGATTTTTTTTCAGGTTCAGCTACTTTGGCCCATGCAATTATGCAGGCAAATGCAGAAGATAATCTTAAAAGAAAATATATTATGGTTCAAATTCCAGAAACAATTGCGGACAACACTGAGGCATATCGTCAAGGATATAGGAATATCTGCCAGATAGGAAAAGACAGAATAAGAAGAGCCGGAGACCTTATAAAAAAAGAAACTGGCGCGGGTATTGATTATGGATTTAGAGTATTGAAAGTCGATGATACCAATATGAAGGATGTATATTATTCAGCTGAGGAATATTCGCAGAATCTATTGCCCATGTTGGAGTCAAATATAAAGGAAGATCGTACAGATTTAGACCTCTTGTTTGGTTGTCTGCTTGAATGGGGACTTCCTCTGTCACTGCCGTACAGCTCGGATAAAATGGACGGATGTACAGTGCATAATTATAACGATGGAGATCTTGTCGCATGCTTTGATGAAAATGTACCGGATAGTGTTATTAAGGAAATTGCCAAGATGCAGCCACTGCGTGCAGTATTCCGTGACAGTAGTTTTGCTAACAGCCCTTCCAAAATTAATGTTGGAGAAATCTTTAAGCTTATGACACCAGACACTACCGTAAAAGTTATCTAAGGGGGAAAAATCTATGAAGCTACAATTCAAGCATCAGAAATTCCAGGCAGATGCTGCAAAAGCTGTCGTAGATGTTTTTGCAGGCCAGCCATACATGGCTCCTTCTTACATGATGGATAGGGGGAAGGTGACACAACAAGTTCTGTTTGACGAAGAGAATTATACGGGATGGGGAAATCAGCGTATTGTGCCGGAACTTAATAATCAGATGATCCTGGATAATATAAGAAAAATACAGAGAGAACATCAGATTGAGCCGTCTTCAAAGCTGGAAGGAACTTACAATCTGACTATCGAGATGGAAACCGGTGTTGGTAAGACTTATACCTACATCAAGACCATGTATGAGCTGAATAAACATTATGGATGGAGCAAGTTTATTGTCGTTGTTCCAAGTATTGCTATTCGGGAAGGTGTTTATAAATCATTCCAGATAACACAGGAGCATTTTGCAGAGAAATATGGAAAGAAGATTCGTTTCTTTATCTATAATTCTTCTCAGCTTACAGAGATTGACAGGTTTGCGTCTGATAATTCTATCAGTGTAATGATAATCAATTCTCAGGCATTTAATGCTAAGGGTAAGGATGCCAGAAGAATTTATATGAAGCTGGATGAGTTTCGTTCCAGAAGACCGATTGATATCATTGCAAAGACCAATCCGATTGTTATCATTGATGAGCCACAGTCGGTTGAAGGAAAGCAGACTAAGAAGAACTTGGAAGAATTCTCTCCGCTGATGACACTGCGTTATTCTGCTACCCACAAGAGCGACAGCATCTATAACATGGTATATCGTCTGGATGCGATGGAAGCTTACAATAAAAAGCTTGTAAAGAAGATTATGGTTAAGGGTATTCAAGAATCCGGAACAACTGCAACAGACAGCTATATATATCTGGAAGGATTGAATCTTTCCAAGGCAGATCCGATGGCAACAATCCAGTTCCATATGAAAGGCACATCAGGCGTTAAGACAGTTTCCAAAAAGGTTGGGATCGGATTTGATTTATATGAAAATTCCGGAGAGATGGAAGAGTATAGAGATAACTTCATCGTCAAAGCAATTGACGGGCGTGACGATTCTATTGAGTTTGTAAATGGAATCAAAATCTCCGCCGGAGATGTGATTGGTAAGGTAGGTGAAGAACAGCTCAGAAGAATCCAGATCAGAGAGACAATTCTTTCTCACATTGAAAGAGAGCGTCAGCTTTTCTACAAAGGTATTAAAGTACTGTCCCTGTTCTTCATAGATGAAGTTGAACACTACAGAAAATATGACAATTCCGGAAATCCAGAGAATGGGATCTTTGCGGATATGTTTGAAGAAGAGTATGAGGATATCATAAAGAATCTGCAGATTGAAAGCTGTGAGGATGGTTATATCAAATACCTGCAGGCAATCAGTGCGAAGAAAACGCATGCAGGTTACTTCTCCATCGATAAGAAGGGAAGAATGATCAACAGTAAAGTCGGTCGTTCAGAGACTTCTTCTAATGATGTGGATGCATATGATTTGATTATGAAGAACAAAGAGCTTCTTCTGGATCGCAATCCGGGGAAATCTCCTGTAAGATTTATTTTTTCCCACTCAGCACTGAGAGAAGGATGGGATAATACTAATGTATTCCAGATTTGTACATTGAAACAAAGCAGCAGCGATGTGCGCAAGCGTCAGGAAGTTGGCCGTGGTATGCGTCTTTGTGTAAATGAACACGGAGACCGTATGGATGAAAATGCACTTGGGAATGATGTTCATAACATCAATGTACTTACTGTTATCGCAAGTGAAAGCTATGATAAATTTGCAAAGAGTTTGCAGTCTGAAATTGCAGAGGCAGTCGGCAGCAGACCACGTCAGGTCACAGAGAGTATTTTTGAGAATGCAAAAGTGCATGATAAGGGCGGTAATGAAGAGACCATTGATTCTGCTATGGCAAGAAGATTAATTCATTACATGATAAAGATGGATTACATCGATGAAAATAATGCTCTGACAGAGAAGTTCTATGAGGATAAGGCGAACGGAGAAGTAAAACTTGGGGATGATATGGAACAGTACAAGCCGGATATTCTGGTAATTTTAGACAGTATCTATGATGATAAAAAGATGGCTCCTGAAAATGCACGAAGCAATAATGTAGAGCTTAAGGTTGATACTGATAAGCTTGCGATGCCGGAATTCCAGGCATTGTGGGGCAAAATTAATGCAAAAACTGCATATGTGGTTGATTTTGATACCGATGAGCTTGTGAAAAAAGCAGTTGCAGCGCTTGATAGTAAGCTGAGAGTACCAAAGATTGTTTTTAAGGTAGAAACCGGATCCATGAAGGAAATCAAATCCAAGGATAATCTGTTGTCGGGGGCTTCATTTGTAAAAGAAGATTCCGGTATATACGGACAGACAAAGATTATGGCAAATACAAGTATAAAATATGACTTGGTAGGAAAGCTGGTTGAAGAAACTGGCCTTACCAGAAAGACCGTAATTCAGATTCTTATAGGAATCCAGCCGCCTGTATTTAATCAATTTAAGGATAATCCGGAAGAATTTATTATTCAGGCTGCAAAGCTCATAAATAATGAAAAAGCAACAGCTATTATTCAGCATATTACTTATGATGTGTTGGAAGACAGATATGATACAGATTTGTTTACCGATGCGGCCATCAGAGGAAAGCTGGATGTAAACGCAATGAAGGCAGACAAGCATTTGTTTGACCATATTGTATATGACTCTGCGAATGAGCGTAAGTTTGCCCAGGAGTTGGATGCGAGTCAGGAAGTCGCTGTATATGTGAAGCTTCCAGATGGATTCTTTATTTCTACGCCGGTTGGTCATTACAATCCAGATTGGGCAATTGCGTTTAAGAATGGAACGGTGAAGCATATTTATTTTGTTGCAGAGACAAAGGGATCAATGGATACTCTGGAACTTAGGGGAATTGAAGACGCCAAGATTCACTGTGCGAGAGAACATTTTAAAGCTATTAGCGAAGAGAATGTTGTTTACGATGTTGTAGACAGCTATGATGCTTTGCTTAATAAAGTTATGAAATGACTAAAAGAGGTGCATACGTGGCTCAGCATTTATCAATAAGAGTACTTGAAAAATTCACCAATCTATTCATCACTTACTACACTATTTGCCCATAAAGATGATAAAAATATTATTTGTGCGCCACGGCAGCACGGCGGATAGCCGGGAATTGGCGGCGCTTGTAGGGCAGGACGGGGCAAATCGCGGTAATGGGAGCGGTAGGGTACTACGATTGAGGATATTTAAAAACTGAAAGTGTGGAAAACAAGGCTCGAAGTGCAAGTATTGCATTTTGGGCTTTTTATTATTTTAACAACAATAAAATACTATTCCTTTTATGTCGATACTATTCCGAAAATTAAGATATACTATTGAAAGAAGGGAGATGCGATCTTTATGTATGCGGTTAAGTTCCGCTATCCGTTTCCTCGCCTGTCCGACTTCACGCTTCCTGCGCTTCATTCCCTTTTCCGTTTCAGCGGAGCGTTGCTGATACATCATTTTATGGAAAGCCATGATGTCATCAAAGAAAAGGGCGGTCACGTCAAATACCCTGCCCCATACTATCTGTTTCAACACTTCCTCGCGGATAAAGTGTGCTGTACAGCTTCCCGTATTGCTCTTGTACTTTGCACAGCGGTAATGGTCTTGTGAGCCGTTAAAACTTTTGCAAGTGGCGAAGTGTAATTTGCTCCCGCAATCCGCACAGTATACCAAGCCGGAGAACATACCTTGTCGGTCTGCCTTTGTAGGGCGGCGTTTGTTTGCCCTTAGTTCCTGCACCCGTTCAAAAACTGCGTCCTCTACAATCGCTTCATGGGTATTATAGAAAATCGTAATGGCTGCCGAGGAGGACTGGTTTCACAGGAGGAAAGAACACACCGAGGAAGAACTGCTGGAACAGGCGAAAGGCTGCATCGACGCATAGTCAGTTCCGCATCATCAAAAAAGCATCCCATTGACTGCGTAAGATTATTTTTCTTATCAAAGTTCATGGGATATAATGTTGTAGTGAACATTTACGGTTGCAGACTTGTTATAGTTCTTTTTGATGGATATAATATTATGGTACGTTGGGTAGTCAGATATGTTTGAATATATGGCAGCACAGGAAAGCGAAAAAATAGAATGTATCACTTCGGTGGGTACGGCGGATATCTAAAAAAATCAGATTGAGGGCGCAATAAACATCTATCGGATATGGCTCATTCTGAAAGATGCACAAAAGCCTGTTGATATTCGAAAAAAAGTAGGAACTTGACCACTTTTTGACTTTTAAGCTTTATAATATTTTAGATTAGGAGGTTTTTGCTATGGCATATAAGATACTTATTGTTGATGATGAAAAAATGCTGACTGAATTATTATCAAGCCATTTGCAGGATTGTGGATATGAGACTTTTGTAGCGGAAGATGCGGAGCAGGCAATATCAATGCTGAATATATATCCAGATTTAATTTTGCTTGACATCAACATGCCCGAAATGGACGGATTGGAGCTATGCAAGATTATCCGTAATAATGTTACCAGCCCTATTTTGTTTTTGACAGCTCGGATTACAGAACAGGACAAGGTAAACGGTTTGCAGGTCGGCGGCGATGACTACATAACCAAACCTTTTAGTTTACAAGAATTGACCGCAAGGGTGGCGGCTCACCTGCGGAGGGATGAGAGAAGCAAGTGTACTCCTAAAATCGTATCTTCACAAGGCTTAATTGTAAATCTTGCTGAACGCAAAATTTTTTATGGAGAAGCGGAGCTGAACTTATCAAATCGTGAATTTGATATTGTCGAGTTTCTGATGAGTAACGCTAACCAGATATTTGATAAAGAACGGATATACGAAGCCGTATGGGGCTTTAACGCTGAGGGCGACAGCAATGTTATTAAAGAGCATATCCGAAAAATCAGAAATAAACTGACGGAAGCTACGGGCAAGGAATATATAGAAACCGTTTGGGGGATGGGATATAGATGGAAAAAATGAAGAAAGTAAAATCTATTAAAAGTGCATTTATCTGGACGGTTGCCATTACAATGATAATTGTTTTTACATCCTCTGCTTTGACAATTTATATTTGTTATCGTATGCAGAAGATTATCCTCCCCGACTCACAGGAAATTTGGCTGCATACACAGACTATTATGGCGGACGGGACAGTATCTGAGGCAAAGCAAAGATTGATACTTGATGAACCTTCTAAAGTGTCTAGGCTTGCCCCCGCTAAAGCGGAAGAAGAAAAGTTAGGGGATACAGAATTTACAATAGAGAGAATAGAATCCAGCTTCTCCACACTTCGCCCGAAACAACAGTTACTATATAGAGCAATAAGCATTTCTATGGTAGGGCTTCCTTTTATCTATTCAGTTATAGGAATCATGTTATGTGCATGGTGGTTTTATAGGAAAAAGCTATCGCCGCCAATTCAGATTCTTGCAGATGCAACAAAGCATATAAAGGGGCAAGATCTTGATTTTACGGTTGCTTATAACAGTAACGATGAATTAGGCAGACTCTGCACAGCTTTTGAAGAAATGCGGCAAACTTTGTATGATAACAACCGACAGCTATGGAATATGATTGAGCAGAGGAGAATTTTACAGGCATCAGTGGCACATGACCTCAGAAATCCGATTGCGATTATAGAGGGCTATGTCGAATATATGCAGCAATGCTTTACAAATGGAAGTCTGAATGATGAGAAATTGCAGCATACACTATCCAACCTTGCGATAACCTCAAAACGACTTGAGCGTTATGCAGATTATATTCGTGATTTGAATACCATTGAAGAAACCGAAACAAAGTATTCTGTCGTTCAGTTGCCATATTTTTTGAAAAATGCAACAGAAAGCCTTTCACTTATTGCAGGACAACATAGCCTGGAGATTGAATATCATTCTACCGTATCCAAATGTCAAGTAAAATTAGATGAGCAAATATTTTACCGTATTGTTGAGAATATCTTTTCCAATGCCATTCGATATGCTAATAGCAAAGTGAGTTTCCTATACACATTTATTGATGATGTACTTACTATAACCATTACAGACGACGGCAAAGGATTTTCAAAGGCAATGCTCCGCAAAAAGAATACCTTTCTTTATTCTGAGGATAAAACGGGTGAACATATGGGATTGGGATTGGCTACAAGCCGTGTCCTTAGCCAGAAACACGGCGGATGTTTAGAACTTTCAAATGTTACTCCGAGTGGAGCTTCTGTAACAATTAAACTTGCAGTCAACAAAGTGGGGTGATATTTTTATTTCTGCGAGCAATGGGTCAAGTGTCGTGCTTAAAGCCAACCAAGGAGGATTTGCATAAATCCAATGCAGCGTTTCACATTTCAACGGAGCGTTTCTTGAATATGGTGTTTCTTGTGATATTATGAAATCGGAAAGAAGGTGAAAATATGAACGTTCAAAAAACAGGCAGTCTGATTGCCACTATCAGGAAAGAACAAAACCGCACGCAGCAGGATTTAGCGAATGAATTGGGAGTATCAAGTGCAGCTGTTTCAAAATGGGAACGAGGTATCGGATTTCCAGATGTATCTCTTATTGAACCATTAGCTTCATCCCTGGGGATTTCCATAGCAGAATTATTCAAGGGTGAAAGAACAGAAAACAACGTTGACAACGAATATGAAAGTCTGTTGTCAGATGTTGTAAAAGTATCAGCAAATGAAATAACCAGGAAGAAAAAAATAACGAATTGGATGATTGATTGCTATTACTGTTGCTGTTCTTTATTTGATGATTTCTGTAATATCACACAAGTGGGAAATAACCTGGGTGGTCTGGATTGTATATTGTTTTTATCGGATTTTTACTGAATATATCTATAAAAAATATTAGTAATCTACGTTTAAAAGCTGGATTCCCGCCGTTATCTGTTTCCTTCTTGCATTGTTTTTCCTATGGCGGGCTGTCGGAAAATTTTCTGACGAGTATTTACGGGAAATGTACGAGGAGGGGCTTTTGGTTCCCGGCATGATCGTGAATTTTCTGCTATGAGGGCGGCGATTACCATTCTTCCTTCCAGCCCCATCCTCTATCGGGGAACGGCAGATCAGCAGTCTATTCAAGAAGCGTTAAGACAGGTGGATGAGGACAACAAAGAAAATGCCAGAGATGAATGGGAAGTGCTCAATGAGGAAGCTGACACCAAGTAATATGTTCCATTTAGGCAGGCGAAAAAATGGAGAATTGGAGAGAACTTTTGAAAGATAAGTCTGTGAAATACTGGATTCGGGCTGAGATTGAAGAAATAATAAAGGAAAAATCAGTTGACAGAAAACGGTTTTATGAATATTCAAAAACAAACTACCAAAAGATTATAAATGGATTTTATTATGCGTTTGTAGATTATAAGAAGTACCCAAAAGTTGAACTAAGTTATTGCTGGCTGCATTTTAGGCAGGAACTGAAAGAGATAGATTGTGTTAGTGAAACGATTGGTTGGGAATGTATGCTTTCAAAAATAAAAGAACGGTTATCTTAATAACTCAACAGTTGTGACAGGATTGGATATTGTACAGGGATTTGCAGTCGGAATGCTTTTAGTGGGTTTGTTATATTCCAACCGCTATGGCGCAAGGATTAGGGCATTCAAACATCGGCTTATGAAAAAACAAGGATAATCGTAAGTTGTGGAAGGTGTTGCTTATGAAAAAAGCAGATATAAAAGCAGTTGCAGAAAATAGGTTCCGTGAACTTGGAGCAAAGCAATTAGAATTATACCCGTCAGGTATTTGCTGGACAATGAATGGGGAATTTTTCAAAGTATCTGCATTAACAGACTTTTGGGTATTAGAGTGGACGGATAATCATTCTAATGCTTCAAATTGCTGCTTTGAAGATATTGAACCAATGCCATATGATATGTCTGAGCAAGAAATAATCTGGCAGGTGGATAAACTGTTGCTGTAAACTGGAATTTTCCGACACAACAATAAGTCAAAAAGGATATGGATATGAAAAATACGAAACCGAAATCTAAGAAGAAAAAGATTCTCTTTATTATATTATCTATTGTGGTCACACTAATAATTACTGGCGATTGGATATTGACTGTAATGGTATATAACGAGAATTTTAACCAGCGATTTGAGAGCTATGAGCCGCTTATGCTCTATGTTGATGACTTTGACGGATTGCACCGCACGAAATATGAGTTTAGTTCCAACGGGGGGCAGAAACTGGCGGGATATATGTATAGTTCGGGAGAAAACCAGCGTGGTATTGTTGTAATGGCACATGGCTTTGGTGGAGGTGGACATAATTCTTATATGGATTGCGTGAATTATTTTGCCTGTCATGGATATTATGTTTTCTCCTATGACGCTACGGGAAATGATGAAAGCGAGGGTGAGGGAGTCGGAGGGCTTCCACAGGGAGTAATTGACCTTGACTATGCAATTACATTTGTGGAGGAAAGCGGGAAATTCCCAAGTCTGCCAATCGTTTTATTCGGGCATAGCTGGGGCGGCTACAGTGTTTGCAGTGTGCTTACATACCACCCCGAAGTAAAAGCCGTTATAGCGTGTTCGGGTTTTAACGCTTCACCGAATCTGTTTGAAGCCGAGGGGAAAAAACAGGTAGGAAATGGTATTTATTTGATGTTACCATTTGTGAAACTGCATGAGAGGATTCAATATGGCGGGTATGCCTCAAATACTGCGTTGGACGGCTTCTCAAAAAGCAATGCCGCTATTATGATTGTGCATAGCTTTGATGATGAAGTTGTTCCAGCCGAATACGGCTACGAAATTTATTACGAAAAATACAAGGACGATTCCCGATTTAGCTTTATTCCTCTTGAGAATAAAGGACATAACTATTTCAATGACGACACATATCGCAATGAGTTTAATGCGAAATTTGATGAATGGCTCAAAACGCTTGACTATGACTATAACACAGAGGAAAACAGGGAACGTTTTTCGGAGGATAAAGCTAATTATATATATCAAAACCTTGACAGGGAAAAATGGTGTAATTCATTGGATTTGGAGTTGTTCGAGGATTTTGTTGGGTTTTATGATGAACATATACATTAACCAAATTCCAGTTTGACATACTGGAAAATCGGAATTTTATGAAGAGAAATGGATAATTATAAAATGAATGCAGATAATGAATTACTAAAGAATTTGGATAAATTGCACACAACCGAATTAGGCGTAGAACGCATTAAAAGAAATCTGTCTTTAGATACAGATGATGTAGTTGACTGGTGTAAAGCTAAAATCAATTCTGTAAATACTGTAATCACAAGAAGCGGGAAGAACTGGTATGTGAATATAGATAACTGTATCATAACTGTAAATGCTTATAGTTATACGATTATTACGGCACATAAGGAAAAGAAATGAATTATACAATTCGTGAATTAGAAGTATTTTCAGTTATTGGGCAGGAAGTAGAGCTTACCAATTATCAGAAAAGAAACATTCAAATCAGTACACAGTTTTGGCGGAAATTTAACAGCAATTTGAAGAAATTATATTTTTCACAATCGGGAAACTGGATAAAATATGCTTTTATGGAAAGGAAAAATGGAAAACTATTTTATTTTTGCTCTATTCCAAAAAGGAATGTCGTTCCAGACAGTTTTATCTATAAAGAAGTACCACCTTACAAATATCTCGTTGTAGAGCATATTGGTTCTATGGGTAAAATATATGAAACGTATGGAAAGGTCTATCAAGAAATATTACCAAACACGAACTATATACCTTTACAAGAGAACTTCTTACACTTTGAAAGATACGATTATCGTTTTCATTGGAATAGAGAAAATTCAATTATTGAAATATGGATACCAATTAAGGGTTAGTGAAATTCCCATTTGTCGAGAAGTCAAGAATAAAGAGAAATCGGGATTTGAAGGAGATTTTTATGGACTTAAACAAAAAATTATTTATAATAGGAATTATAGGCTCTATTTTATGTTTTGTAGGTGATATGCTTTTAGGTTGTTTTATGCCGTCAAAAGAATTTGGAAACTCAATTATATTTCCACCATTTTCAGATGAATGGGCAAATTCAAGTCCGTATAGATTTGTCGTTGGTGGATTATTTGGGGTAATTGCCTTGCTTCTAATGTTTTGTGGTTTTTATGCTATATATCGGGAAATAATTATGAAAAAATGTAAATATTCAAAATTGTTTATTATCTGCACTTTTACTTTTATTTCAGTAGGCACTTTATATCATTGCGTTTTTGCCATGACTGCCTATATTTATAACAAACTTTATAATTTACAAGTATTGGAAGCAAAGCTAATTGCGGAACAACTGTTTTTCGTTTTTATTGCTGTTGCATCATTAGCTGCCGTCGCCTTTGCTGGTTTATCTGTATATTTGTTTTTTGTAACCATTACTGGAAAATTTAACAATAAAAAATGGTTGTCAGTTTTTAACCCTTTATTGATAATGTTGGTGTTAATCATTTTGTCAAAAATTTTGCCTGTAAATAAAGTCATAAATGGAGTTTTCGCTTGGGGGCAACAAAGCCTAGCGTTATTTATTACATTTATGATGTTTCTGATTTATTCTATCCGCTACAGTCATAATGAATTATCCGATAACAAAAAAGAATAATACTATTTATTATGATACCTTTTCCCATTTATCGAGCAACATAAAAAGTAAAACACATAAGACGCAGAACCAGCAGACTTGTGAGAAATCACAGTTTGTTGGTTTTTCTTATCTTATAGGAAATACCGTGTTACTGTGAAGTTCTAAAGTGTATGGATTTCCTATAAGATAAAAACAATATGCGCACTCGCACAAGAGGTAAAATATTGCTTCGCAATTGTGCTCGGCGCAGCAAAGTGCCCAAGCCCCTCATGAGTGAGGGGGAGGGGAGCTGAAGTGGGCTTGTCCACTTTGTTCTGTAATTTTCTATTCCTTGACCGCATTTTGACATTTGGCTTTTATAATTGAAATACATCAAACATGACAGGGAGGATAAACAATGCGAAAAGGAATATTATCATTAGTTATGATTTGCGGCTTGCTATTCACTACGACAGCTTGCGAAAATTATAACATTGAGGACGGGAAAGCTCCCCCGCAAAACACGGAAGAAAATCCATTCACAAAATCAGAGGAAGATGGTTCTTTAGGTGTTCTCAGCCACGGGGAAGAGAGTCCCACCAGAGCGGATGACCAGAGTGTTTTACCATATGAGTATTACGGCGGAGAATTCACCTTGGACTATCAGTTTACATCAGAGGGGAAATTGGATAACATAGGCTTCCTGCTCTTTTTGGACGGAAAGCCGCAGGCATACAAGGTAAATGATACGAGGGCGGAATATGAGTATCTCCATTGTTTCCAAACATCAGAAAAACACGAAGAAAAATTTTCGTTTGTGTTTACACCGAACACGGGAAAAAAAGGTGATACCTTAAATATTACAATCATGAGCATTACCAATCCCGCTTTCCAACCCGATATGAAAGAAACATCAAGTTACGGCTGGTATCACCAATACCTTGAAAGAGCGCTGAAGCTGCATTTTAATGAGGATGCTCCAGACAGCGATATCTTTTATGGAGAAAGTGAAAATATTTTTCGTGATGTCAGCGTTGCGGAAGAAAAAATTACTTCCTCTTTTATTGAGAATGAGCTTGTGAAAAACGGTTGGGATGGAATTACTATGGATACATTGGATAGCGGCGTTTATTCGACTATTTCATATGATGGCGAATTAGTGTATGACAATATCAATCTTACCAATAAAGATACGCTTACAGTACGTTACACGATTTGCGGAACGCCGGGTACAAGGTATGGCATATCATTTTTCTTAAATCATAAGCCTATATCGTTTGATAAAGTGATTTCATACGATGCAACATTAAGCAAAGGAAATGTGTGGATAATTGAAGCCATCATAGACACCTCTAAATTAGATGACTTCAATACTTTCTATGCGGTAGCCGTTGCTGCAGGCAATGATTGTTCTACAAATAAGACAGGCTCAATTTTGCTTTATAAGGAGGGCTGAAAAATGAAAACGAAATTCATGTGCATTATGCTTATACTTATACTTGCTTTTGCTCTTAATTTGTCAGCTTGTGGTAACAGTCAGGAAAATGTGAATAGTTCTGAAAACGGAATCTCCATAGATGCGCCACAATCCGAAGAAGATAACATATCGGAAAAAACAGGAAGTGAAAGCAGCGGCAATAATAAGTCCAACCCACAGAATCGTGATACAGATAAAAATACTATGGATATTGGCACAGTGAATGGCTCGGCTTTCTCTGGAAAGGTCAGCGGCTGTTATTACGCTGATGGCAATCGGATTATTGTTGCAGCAGATAAGCTCTATCTTTATGATACTGGGAAAAGCGAGATTATAGCAAGTGCGGATATTTTTTTGAATGAGTTATGTGTGCAGCCTTATTCGGACGGGTATTTCATTGTCGGTGAAGAAAATAGCAGCGGCAGCACGGGTTCATTTGCAACGGCACAAAGCAGTAATGGAGTAAAAGGATACCTATTGAATAAGGATTTTGTTGTTGAGAATACGATTTCCTTTAGTGGGCTGTTAAATGATGATTCTGTTCTCCAAATGGCGAGTGTCACCATTTCACAGGACGGAAAACAAATCGCTTTCGGCGGATTAGAAGGACTTTATCTCTATGATATTTCTTCCCAAAAGGTACGTGCCATTCTGAGCTATTCCGAAAATGGCAGGGCAAATGATATGCAGATTGTAACGATGGATAGTCTTGCATTTACGGGAGATAAAACTTTAACTTATGTAGGCATGGGAATAAGCTCTAATGGCGGGGATGGAGTCTCTGTTTATGGAACAGTATCCACAGACAATGCAAGTCTTAGTATCACCAAAAAAGCCGACTATGAAGTGGATGTTGAAGAAGTGCAAAAGGGAGGGAACTTACTTGTCATGCCCCAGAGCTTTAACAAAAATAATGGAACGCTGCTAATGCTTGATACTGTATCTAATACAGAAAAAAAGATTACATTCTCAAGCAGCAGCGAAGGAAAGGACGGGGTTTTCTGCTCTGAGCAAGGGAAATATGTTGCTACTTCCATTTTGGGAGAAGCCAGCGTAACAATAAATATATATGATACAGCATCGGGAAAGGTTATCCATACTGAAACAGTCAAGGACAACAACAGTACTTATTTCCTGCGTGTCCCGCAGATTTTAATTTTGGATGAATCAGGCACCTGTATCGTTGTGCTTGGGCGAGGTATTGGCGACGTAAGCACCTTGATAACAACATTTGGCTTTAAGGGGTGATTATATATGAAAGTATCATTTCAGAATATTTCAAAACAGTATAAAGGTAAATATGCCTTAAAGAATTTTACCACTGAACTCTCGGAGGGTGTTTATGGACTTTTAGGGGCTAACGGCGCAGGAAAAACAACGCTGATAAATATATTTGTCGGCATTTTGGGCAGCGATAATGGAACTGTTTTGATAGACGGTCAAGATGCAAAAAAAATGGGCAAAGACTTTTTATCAAAAATCGGATATATGCCGCAATACCCTATCTTCTATCGGGATTTTACGGTAATGGATTTCCTGTTATATATGTGCGCATTAAAAGGAATCCCTGCGGAACAAGGAAAAGAACGGGCTTTTGAGCTTCTGGGCATTGTCAATCTTTTAGATGCGAAAGATAAAAAGATTGGCGCTCTTTCTGGTGGTATGCGGCAGAGAGTCGGCATTGTCCAGGCAATGTTAGGCGACCCTAAAATCCTTATTTTAGACGAGCCTACAGCAGGACTTGACCCAAGTGAACGCATCCGCTTTCGCAATTTGATTTCACAGTTTGCACAGGGACGGACGATTTTGCTGGCTACCCATATCGTTTCTGATGTCGAGTGTATTGCAAAAGAGATTATTATTCTCAAAGAAGGCACTTTGATTACGCAAGGAACTACCGACGTATTAGAACAGAGTATCTATGGTAAAGTGTGGGAAGTGACAACAAACGCCAAAGAGGCTGCCTGCCTTAGCAACAAATATTATGTCAGCAATATGAAGCAGCAGGGAGAAAATTTTTCAGTAAGGATTGTAAGCGATAGTTCGCCCGCAGCAAACGCAGTAAAAGCTTTCCCTAACTTGGAAGACGTATTTTTATATTATTTCCGCGGGCAATGAGTCAAGTGCCGTGCTCGCACGAGCATTTGACGAATGCCGCGAGAGTCGAAAGACATTGGAGAGAAAAAATGACACGCTTAATCAGATATGAATTTTACAAATTGTTTTGCAAGCGGTCAATACTTGTTGTACTTATTCTGTTCAGCGTAATAAACCTGTTCAAAATAAATAATGAATTTCATTCCTATTCCTACTTGGCAGACGGGAATGACAGCCGCAGTTGGAACAGCGTGTATTGGCAGCTCTATGAAAAATATCGTGGAGAGATAACTATCGATAAAATCAATAATCTTCTTGACCTATATCAGCCGTTAGCAGATGCTACGGCTGATATGACGGCAAGCACAGCCACAGATGCTCCGAATACGATGACGGGAAATATATATAGTGACGAAAACATCTTAGAAAAATACTATGTACAGCCTATGGAATATTTCTATAATTATCGGACTTACGCTTCGGAAGTGGCAAAGAAGGCAAAAGAAAATGCTGCATTTTACAAGGAACAAGGACTTAACTTTGAAGTGCGTAAAAACAGTGTTATTTACAATCTTTATTCTGGACGGAATATACCAGCTTTTGCCTATCAGGAAATGTATAACTATTATTTGAACTATGACTTTTCAAATATATTGGTTTTGTTTCTTTGTTTATACGGGATTATCAGCACTTTCGTCTATGAAAAGGAAACGCAGATGGATATGCTGTTACTGACGAACCCTAATGGCGGTAAAAAAACCGTATTCGCTAAAATTGTTGCAGTTACGTTGTTTGTAATAAGTGTTGTAATATGGTTTTCCGTACTGGATTATCTTGGTTTTTCCTTTTCATTTGGAACAATGGAAGGATATAATCTTCCTTTGTATGCCATCAGCAATTTCAGTACGGCTGCGGTAAACTGCAATTTGTGGCAATATGTAGTTCTATCCGCAATTACAAAAGCAATCGGCATATGGACTATGAGTATGGTATTTCTACTGATTTCCATGTTTTGGCGTAACGCTCTTATCCCATTTGTCACTGACTTTGGAGCAGCCTTATGTTTGATTATTACAGGTGCGTCACAGAGTTATTCAAGCAATATTTGGCTAAAGATAATAAACCCATACTCGCTGCTTACTAACCGCATTCTGTTCGGCAAGACTGAATTTATCGGTTTTGCGGGCTATCCAATACAAAGTTTTTTGGCAGCTATTATTTTTGCCGTAATAGTGGGAATGGCTGTAATAACGGTAATGGTTATACTTTCTAAAAAGAACTGCCATTGCCGGGACAGGAGGATAAAATGTCTGGATTCATGTACGAAATAAAAAAGATAATGCTCCACCAAAAGGGGCTTTGCTATATCGTCATTGTCCTATTGTTTGGAACTGTATGGCTCGTTGCATCAGACAATCCTTATAATAGTGCAATGGAACAGTACAAAAGTGAATATGAATGGTATCTTGAAAAGGTAAATGGATACTGTACTGATGAATCCTCTCTCTATCTGGAACAGGAGGCAGAGAGAATTGCAGAAGCCAAGGGGAAGAAAAGCTATCTTTTGGAAAGCTACTATGATAGCAAAATCAGTGAAAGTGAATATAAAAAAGAGAGCCAAGAAATTGAAAATGTTCTGGAACATCAAAATGGATTTGAGGTCATATATCAGCAATATCTCTACACCTGCGAAAATACTGAAAACCGTTATTTTCTTCAAACGAACGGATGGACGGGGCTTCTTGGCGGAGGTACGCTTAATTTTGTCCTGTTCCTTGGCATTTTGCTGATTGTTACGCCCGTATTCTGTTCCGAGTATAGCTGCCAGATGGACGCTTTGATTTTGACCTCAAAAGAAGGGCGGAAAAGCTCTTTGCATAAGCTGCTCATTGTTATTTCGGTCGTCCTCTTGATGTGCGTAAGCATATCGCTCATTGAATACGGATTTTACAGCCTCAAATATGGACTGCCGAATGGAAATTATCCCATCCAAAGCCTTAGTTACTTTGCAGGCAGCAACAAAAGCATAACTTTATTCGAGGGATATGTTTATATAGGATTGCTCCGTCTTTTTGGCAGCGTGTTTTTAGCAATACTTCTTATGTTTATTTCTGTTTTGGCGAAAAAATATGCGGTGACCCTGCTTGCAGGTGCAGTATCGGTCATTATTCCCTATGTAGGTCTATCCAAAACAATTATTTACCGTCTGCCGCTGCCTTTGCCATTTCTGCTCGGAACAGACTTTTTTGCAGGAGATATTGTTTCAAGCGATGCTTTTACAGGTGATGAGAAAATTGTTTTTGCAGAGGTTAATACTATAACACTGCTGATTTTGTTTTCAGTATCCGTATTCTTATGTATTTTGGCTGCCGCTTGGATTTTACGGAGCAATTCTAATAAATGGAAAATGAAAACAAGGAAAATGCGAAATGTACCGGCTCTTGCTATCATACTTAGTTTCGTATTGACAATGACAGGATGTTCAGATGACGGAAAAAGCCAGAATTTTATTCCCGCGAGCAATGAGCCAAGCAGCCGCGCTTGCGCGGATATTGGGCGAATGCCGCGAGGGTCAAATACTCCGCCCCTTGGGGCGGGGGATTTGACTTATAATTCATCGGCGGAATATGATTGTATGGGCTATGAAATAACACAGGACGCAGAAACTTTTGACTATTATCTTAAAAATGCTTCCACGGGAGAAATGCTTCATTTAGTACGCTCACCTATGTTTGGGGCGTTTTCTGATGAAGAAAAGGTATGTGCGTTTTGTGTATGTTCACCATATCTATATTATACGACATCGGTTACGGAAAGCTATGTGAACCGTGTCGGAAACTATAACAGCAGCATAACAAAGGTGTCGGTGGTAGAACTTAATTTAGATACCTTTGAGGAAAAAATTGTTTTTGAACAGATTACAAATTCTGGTCGTTCCCTCTTTGGCATTGATTATGAGACGGGTGATAAATGGAAATTTTTAGAGTTCCATTACGGTTTTTTCATAAATAATGACAGCATATTTTTCATTGGCAATGATGGCATAACAGAAGTAAACCGTCTCACGAAAGGCATTACAAAACTTGACATCCCTACAAGTGGAAATATCTCATTCGATGGAGAAAACATTTTTTACAAAAACGAGCAATCGGTTTTAACAAGGTATCATGTTCTAAGCGGCGAAACTTTTACTTATGAAAAAGTAGTTGCGTATGATTTCTGCATTGATGAACAGTCGATTTATTATGTATCCAGAACAGACGGAAGTCGTGTATATTCCTGCAACAAGGATGGGAACAACAAAAGATTGATTAGCGATACGCCCGCAATGTCGGTTACTTGTGATGCCGGCAACATTTATATATTAGCAAAAGAAAGCGGGGAGAACATCGTTTTATCAAAAAGTCGTTGAATAATTCGTAACAGTTCAGCCCAGGACTTTGCATTTACTGCAAAGTCCGTAAGAACGAGTAAATTCAGCCAGAGAATCCAGCCTTTTGCCAAAGGCAAACTTTAAATGGGCTGGATTCCGTAACAGCGAAGCCGAAGGCTGAACTGTTACAATAATGCCTAATTCTTGACCAGTTTTTGACTTTCCTATGAAACAATATATTTTGGAAAAAGGAATGAGGAACAAATGCGGCAATGGATAAAAAACAACACAGAAAGAGAAAAAAGGTCAAACGGCTTGTGATAGCTTATCTGCTCAGGGCAGTCGTTATACTGATACCAGTAACAATGATAATACTTATGGTTTGCGGCTGTCTTTACATATGCGAAAAGTTTACAAAGGAAGATGAAAAAACAGATATATGCACAGATATATATACCAATACATATACAGATACCAATACATATACAGATACCAATGCATATACAGATACCAATGCATATACAGATACGAACGCTGGCAATGGCGCTGCTCCTATTACTTCAACAGCTGACTACGTTTCAAAGTTTTGCGTCATCATAGATGCAGGACATGGCGGAAGTGACGGTGGGACTGTCAGTGGAAAGATTATAGAAAAGGATATTAACCTTTCGGTTGCATTGAAGTTAAAAACGATTCTGGAGGATAACAATATAAAAGTTGTCTTAACCAGAAGTTCTGACGAGAATATAAGCCTTGCACAGCGTACTTCTATTGCAAACGAATCCAATGCAGATTTCTTTATCAGCCTTCATTGCAACTATTATGAAGATGATGCGCAGATAGCAGGTTTGGAATGTTATTACAATAGTCCAGACGCAACGGAAAGCAAAGCATATGCAGAAAGCATAATCCATGCAGTTTCGCTAAGCAATGACGTGAAAACGAGGGATGCAAAAACCGAAAACTATTATGTTTTGCGAAATGCTCAAATACCTGCTGTTTTGGTGGAAATGGGATTTCTTTCAAATTATTCTGAGAGTCAAAAGCTGTTAAGTGACGACTATCAGGAAATCTTGGCACAGAGAATGGCAGAGGGAATTTTTAACGTAACCGCCAAATAATACCGCGGTCAGATATAAAATTCCCCCAGCCCTTTGCGAGTTGGAGTAATTCACTATAATTCACATGCGATTTTTGATAGATTGGAGTTTTTTACTCCAAGGTGCCATCTCTACCATTGTGTAGACCACCGCACTGGCATTCGCTCCGTCCACAGAATTGCTGAACAGCCAATTCTTGCGGCCCACTGCGAATGGACGGATCGCATTCTCGCTGAGATTATTGGTAAAGCTGCACCGCCCGTCTTCCAGATAGGTCTCCGCTGTATCACGCCGATTGAGAACATAATTAACCGCTTTATCCATCCAGGTATCTGCTGTAGCCTTCCTGGAACTCCCTTGTATGAAATCCAGAAATATTAGTTTGGATAAATACAGTCAGGTCAGGAGGAAAGGGAGAAGCCTTAAGGAATACTTCAATAAAAGAAAATGAAAGAAAAGCCATAGCCTCACGATAGAAGTTATGACTTTTCTTTTCCCTCGATGAGATATTCATAGGAAACATTGAAAATCTCAGTAAGCGCTTTTAATTCCACATCTGTGACGTAGCGTTTATTGGTCTCAATTCTGGTAATCACATTTTTATCCATATCATACCCATTAAGCTGAAGCTGGTAGGCTAAGAGCCGCTGTGACATATTATGCTGGCGGCGGAGTTCTATGAGCCTCTGGCTGATCAGATTTTTCTCCCCGGTGGATGTTTTCGGTTTTGGCATATTTCTAATCCCTCCTGCAAATAGTGTTGGCAGGTTCGTCTCACTTTTTGCACTTTTATTAGATTTTACATGGAATTAGGAATACAATCGGTTGTAAAAGCGAGACAAGAAATATACGAAAACAGAATGAATCGGTTGGAGAAAAACAGAAAAATAAGAAAGAATGGGAGTGTAAGAGAAATTTAAGAAACGGTTACTTTTCCGGTTTAGAAAAGCCCGGAAAAGAATGCGTTGATATCGGTATGAAAGATTTTAGCAAGGGCAACAAGTTTTGATACCTTGATATTCATGCGGTTCGTTTTCAGCTTGGCATAGGTACTTTTGGACATGGAGATACCCATCAGGTTCAATTTTGCAATGACCTGGTCTTGAGTAAGTTTATTTGCATAACGGATGGCTTGGATATTTTTGCCGATATCCATATCTGGTCTGCTCTTCTGCATGACAAAGTCCTCTCGTTTCTGTAATGTTTTGTAATAAGGAATTATTTACAAGAAGGGTGATGGGGTATGCACCAGAGTGATATAGAACGGTTTGCGTTCCTGTTTTTATTCTTGTGGCAGTAAAAGCAGAACCTAAAAGGTGAAAAGTGTTCAAAGAAGGGTACTTTTGCAGCTATCTGGATGTATCTGCCATCTGTCGAAAGTGTGTTTTTAAGCGAAAATCCGGGAGTATCATGTAAATGTAAAATCGGATACAAAACAGAAAAATAGCGCTTGAATTGTAACGACAAAAGCGTTACAATATAAGGGACAAGGAGGTGTGAACATGGAAAAAACAGCAACATTGAACTTAAGAGTAAATCCAACGGTTAAAGAACGAGCAGAAAAAGTATTGTCCCAGTTAGGTGTTCCCATGTCAACAGCGATTGATATGTATTTAAACCAGATCTCTCTTACTGGTGGAATTCCATTTTCTGTTTCTTTACCAAAAGCACCAGTATCGATTCACGCAGATGCCATGACAACAGAAGAACTCCATCAGAAATTGGAAAAAGGTTATAACGATATAGCTGCAGGAAGAGTACAAAATGCAGCGGAAGCGTTTGCAAAATTCAGGGAGAATCATTGATATGAAACACTATACGGTTGAGATTACAAATGAAGCATTGGCTGATATGGAGCAGTTATATAATCACATCGCTTATGTTCTTCAGGCACCGGAAAATGCAATGGATCAATACAACCGGATTGCAGATGCCATTTTGACATTGGATACGCTGGCTGAGAGAATCCGTATTATGGAATCAGAGCCAGAACGGGGCAAAGAGATGAGAAGATTGTTGGTAGACAATTACTCTGTCTTTTTTGTAATCCAGGGAGATAAAGTGATCGTAACAGATGTACTGTATAGTGCATCAGATATTGAAAGCCGATTAAAAGGTTAGATGATAAAATCAAAAAAGAAAATATGAACATCAGGCAGGATAGGTCCCGTAAAAAGGAAGGTATTCTGCCTTTTTTGCATGAAAGAGAGGAAATTCATATGAGAAAATTTTATACAGCAGAAGCAGTAACAGAAGGATACCCGGACAAAGTGTGCGACCAGATCGCAGATGCGATTTTAGATGTGTGTCTGAAAAATGATGCGGATTCCAAGGTGGCTTGTGAAGTGCTTGCCACGAAGGGAATTGTCATTGTTGCAGGAGAGATCACCAGCACCTATGAACCGGATGTGTTTGGTGTAATCCAGAAAGTATTGTCTGAGGTGGGATATTCCAGCGAAGGAGTTGCCATGGATACGTTTGTCCATCAGCAGAGTCCGGACATTGCCAATTTGCAGCAATGCAAAAGAAAACCAGAGGTCAATCCTCTGGCTCTTTTACCGTATAAATCGTTTCACCTGAATTATTCACAGCTGTGCCGTGAAAGTGGCTGAAAGCCACATAGTTACTGTATTTAAGCTGCTTATTGCATTTCATCTAATAAGTGAATAGAAAAAGAGACCAAATATGTGGTAAAATTTAGGTGCCGAATCCAAATA
>NZ_CALPCM010000027.1:0-42562 GCF_943193015.1 Hominisplanchenecus murintestinalis | reverse complement strand
GTTAAAGCGAAGAAACTGAAAAAGGCGAAAGACCGCAAAGCTCTGCTTAAGAAAGTAAAGAAAGCAGGGGCAAAAAGCGCAAAAGTAACAAAATAAGCAATACAGGAAATACTAAGAACCGCTCCCGGAAAGGGAGCGGTTCTTTGCGTGCGGCAGTTTACGGCAAATTAGGATTGTGCAGTTGAGTTTTGGGGAAGTTTGGATTATACTATAATTTATGAGAGATTTGCCAGTTTACAGGGGAAGGGAAGGATTTTATGGGCGGAAAAAAAGGAACGGCATTTGTAGTGTTTTTTTGTATGCTGCTTTCCGTACTTATGCCGCAAATGGCTGTGGACGCGGAGGCTGCACAGGGAAAAGAAATTGTTATTGATGTGACAGAATATGGGGTGTCACCAGGCGGCATGAGGGATAATGCGCCTGCTATACAGAAAGCGATTGCGGCTGCAAAAGCAGCATCGGAGACAGCAGAGGGGCAGGTTGTCCTGGACTTTCCGTTCGGGGAATATCATATTTATCCGGATAAGGCTTCCGTTCGAGAGCTTTATATTGCGAACACAGCAGGCTCAGATTCCAGGTACAAGATGAAGACTGTCGGATTTTTGCTGGAAGATATGGAAAATGTGACCATTAGGGGAAATGGTTCGCTTTTTATGTTTCATGGGAAGATGACAACTTTTGCTGCTATACGATGCAGGAATATCAGGTTTGAAGATTTTGCATTTGATTTTTACGTACCCACGGTAGTAGATGTGACAGTAGAATCTATGTCAGGGAATTCGATTACTGTCCATATTCCCGAGTGTTATGATTATGAAGTAAAGCAGGGAAAGAGCATTACCTGGAAGAGTGATGTAAGTCCATATACAGGAAAGCCTTACTGGACGGAAGAGGGCAGTATATCTTCCTATCGGCAGGTATATTATACAACAGAAGGGCGGGTAGCACAGGACGCCAACCGTTTGCTTAATAATGTGGTGAGTATCCGAGAGCTGGGAAACCGCAGGCTTCAGTTCAATTACCGCGACGGGGGAAAGTCCCCTACAATTAAACCGGGGAACTGTTATCAGATGCGCAGGACAGTACGAGACCATGCGGGGATGTTTTTGTGGAAAAGCGAGGATATTGTACTGGAAAATCTGGACGTACATTTTATGCATGGAGCAGGTATCGTGGGGCAGCATTCGAAGAATCTTACTTTTGCAAATATAGACTTTGAGCCGCCGGAGGGCAGCGGAAGAGCTGCAGCAGGCTATACAGACTTCATACGGCTGGCAGGATGCGGGGGAAAAGTACAGATAACCGGATGTATGTTTTCGAATGCCTGCGGTCCGACGGTGGATATTCATGGGATTTACAATCTGGTGACAGAACGTATTTCAGACCGTCAGTACAAGGTTAAATTTACAGATTTGCAGCATCAGACGGAGGGATTCCCTAACTTTTTTAAAGGGGATAAAGTAAAGTTCGTATCTAGGGAAACTATGAAGGCAGCAAGTTCTGAGGCGATTGTTGAAGAGGTATCAGGTCCGGCGGGCGAAGGCGGCGTGCTTGCGAGCGGAAGCGGCTCTCTGAATGAAATCATTATTACGTTGAACCGGGACATTCCACTGAAAGACGGGGAGGAATATGTGGTGGAAAATCTAACCTATATGCCGGAAGTGGAGATTACCGGTAATCTGTTTAAGGAATGTCCTTCCGAGGGTATCCGGGTGGGAACCGGAAAGAATGTGTTGATTCAGGATAATGTTTTTGACGGCATGGGGAAAGCATCCGTATGTATTTCCAGCGATACGGTTGAGAAATTTGAAGCAGGTCAGGCAAGGGATGTGACGGTTGCAAATAATATTTTCCGGCGTCCCGGCTCTGGAGAGGCGGCAGTTTTGGTGGAGCCGCTTATGTCGGCAAGTATTGTAGAGGAGCCCGTATATGAGAATATCCGTATTAGGGAAAATACTTTTTATATGGAAAACAGCTATGTCCTGAGCGCCAGAAGTGTGAAAGGGCTGAGCTTTACAGATAATGAGATTTATCGGTATGCGCCGGATGTGACGGTGAGCCTGCAGACACCGGAAACGCTTCGTGTGAATGGAAAAAGCCGGCTTACGGCAGGGCTGGCGGGGAAGGTGAGTTCTTCGGAACTCTATACCTTTGACGGATGCCGGGAGGTAATGCTTTCAGGAAACAGCTACGATGCGGGACTGAAACTGGGGGGCAGCACAAGTAACATGAACGCAGGAACGGATATTTCTCAGGGAGAAGGGGAAAACCTGGATTTCAGAGGAAATGCGGCAGCGCTTCCGGCAGTGGGAACGATTGCTTATGAAGTCAGAAATGAAGATGTGGTGTCTGTGAACTACGCCGGAGAAATTACAGGGCTACGGCCAGGAACGGCGAAGGTGCGCGCCTGTACAATGGCAGGCGGTAAGAAATACGTTTCAGAGTGGCAGACAGTGACAGTAGAGGAACCGGGTGAGGCGGCGCTTTCTATCCGGTGCGGGGACGCGGATGAGACAGTAAGTGAACATGGCAGAACGCTTCATTATATTGCAGAGCAGAATCCGGCGGGAAGCAGTGAAGTTACCTGGAAAGTGGTAGACGCTGCGGACGGCAGGAGTGAGACAAGGCATGCCGTGATAGACGCCGCGACAGGCGAACTGACGACACAGTCGGACGGTGTGGTTGAAGTGGTGGCGAAGGCCGGGGCTCTGGAGGCACGGAAACTTCTCGTTATCCGGAAAGGGAACTGGATCGAAAATAAAACGTATATGGAGAATGTGAGACGGCGTCCGAATGAATGGCATGTGCTGGCTGACGGAGGGATAAAGATTAATGCTCAGAATGGCGGGATTTATAACCAGAATAAGTTTAATTATGTGGACAACCTTTATCTAAGCCACAAGGAAATATTCGGAAACCTGGAAAATGTAACGGCTGTCGTAAAGATGAAAGGGAAGACCAAAATAAATGGTGATGAGGCAGGATTGGTTTTTTACAAGGATAACGGTAATTTCACAATTCTTGGACGAAGGAACCGTGAGGGGGATCCTTTTATTCAGATGGTGAGTGAAACGGATGATGTTGCTGCGGAGGAAAATGAGCCGTATGCTGATATAGACGAAGAATCTGCGGTTTGGCTGAAGCTGGTGAAAAGTGGGGATACAATTTCGGGTTTTTATAAAACAGAGGGAAATGAAAATACGGAAGGCTGGATAGATGAGGGATGGACGTCTGCAGGCAGCTATGAAAATGCCGGGCTTGGGTCAGATTTTCGTATTGGTATTATGGCATGTTGTAGTGTGAGCGCCCGGGGAACGGCGTTTGAATTTTATGATTTGCAGGTGGGAACTGAAGGCAGTGAGTTAAAAAACGGTCTGCTGACATACCATAACACAGCGCCCGTAATGGCGGAAGGGACATGCAGCTATGGAGCCGGAGCATTGAGTGTCAGCCCTGGAGAGTTCTCAGACGCAGACGGAGATGAGCCTGGGATTCCTATCGTAAGGTGGGAGGCGGCGGATGGTCAGGCGGATACTTATGAACTGTCAGACGCAACGGGCACAGAAAATGTAAATGCATTGGATTTTGCAGGAAAATGGGTGAGGGCAGTGGTCATACCCAGGGACAGCAAGGGCTTGTATGGCGCTCCGGTTAGGACGCAGCCTCAAAGAGTAGGGACAGAAGCGGCAGTTTTGCCTCAGGCAGTGTCTATTGCCGGGGATTCTATTATAAATGTACATGGAGAAACGAAGCAATATCAGGCGGTTTTGGCTCCGGGAGGCGTGAATCCCTGGGTGTCATGGAGAGTCGTTGATGCAGATACCCAGGCCGGCACTGCCTGTGCATCCATAGATTCTGCAGGGAGGCTGACGGCAAATGCAGATGGGGCAGTAGAGCTGGTGGCAAGGACGGCAAATGGGCTGGAGGCGCGGAAGCTGGTAATTATTAATAAAGGCAGTAAGGTGCCGACAATGGATATCCTGAACTCAGACAGGGAAAACTGGAGCGTTACAGGTGAAGCGCAGGATCGGATAGAGATTAAAGCACAGCCGTCGGGGCTGTTCAAGGAGCAGGAACCCAAGAATCTATTTCTGTATACACTGGGTGAATCCATGAAGAAAGTGGAAGCGACAGTAAAGATGCATGGCAAGACGACAGGAAGATGGCAGGAAGCAGGACTGATTTTTTTCCAGGGGGAAGACGATTATTTTTCAGTGGGAAGGAAACATGCCAATTCTGACCCGGATGGAAAAATAAAAGTAACTGTAGAGGATGCGAGAGACAGCGACGACTGGGTATATGAGGGCGAGGGAGAAGACGCCCCGCCGGAAACGGATATCTGGCTTAAGCTGGTAAAGGAAGGAAACACCCTGGACGGGCTGCGGGCATATTATAAGACCTCTGAAGATGGAGAATGGAAAGAGCGGAAATATGTGGGAGGCAGCACGACTACCTGGCAGGAGGACTTAAAAGCGAAGCGTCCGAATATCCGGATGCCGCTTACAGATTCTTTCCAGATAGGATTTGTCACGGGGGGAGACAGCGGCGTGACATGGAGGGATTCCTTTGTGTTTTCAGATTTTCGGGTTCGGATAAATGACGGCGCAGAGCAGCAGATTCCGTTAACGGAGGACAATCAGGTTCCGTTTGCGCTGGGAGCCGTATGTATCTATGATGAGACAGAAGGGATACTGAGCGCTGCCCTGGGAGGTTTTCAGGATGGGAACTATGATAGAGAAGGCACGCATCTGGTAAAATGGGAAGCGGCAGATGAGGCAGAAGGAGTTTATGAGCTGATTCCGGGACTGTCAGGAAGCCGGATTACTGCACCGGCTTCCCTGAGTGGAAAATGGGTGCGGGCCGTGGTGGTTCCGCAAGACGAGCACGGCCTGTATGGAACCCCGGTGGAATCCAGAGCGCTGCGGATCGATACGCTTCCGGCACATGGAGCGGCAGAAGCTTCTCTGCGCATGGCGGTATTTCCGGAGATTGAAGGAATGGAGGAGTTCAGCCGTTATACAAAAGGATATATAGCGGCAGTTCCCCAGAAACAGGATGCAGTGCAGGCCGTATTTGAGACACTGGATGAGGCGGCATCTATGGAAGTATTCTTAAATGGGAGAGAATGCGCAGCGGAGGGGGAAAGCCGTGGATTTTTCATGAAACTGTCTGCCGGGCGAAACGTGGTTTTAGTGCGCGTTACGGCGGAGGATGGGAAAACTCAGGCAGAGTACCGTTTCATACTGAGCCGATGGGGGGATTCTGAGTCTGTGCTGCGCGGACTCAGCCTGGACGGCAGGGCAGTTCCGGTCAACCCGCTGGGCTTTACATTAGATAATCCTTATAGAATATTGCTGGAGAGGAATCAGGAAACTTTGGAGATGCTGATGACCCCTAAATCGGTAAAGGCGTCCGTGAGTGTCTGTGTGAATGGAAAAAATATGGAAGGGACGGAAGCAGAGGTACAGATGCTTCCCGGGATGAATGATATCGCAATCAGGGTAAAGCCTGAGACGCTGGCGCCGGAAACCTGTTATTATATTGAAGCGTATGTGCCCAGTGATAAGAATGCAGCTTTGGAAGAGCTGGGCTTTACGTCCGGTGTTTTCCTGAATGAGGTTTTTTCAGCGGGCGTCCTGTCTTATACAGGGACAGCCAACGAGGAAACAGTGCTGCTGACGGCGGCGGCGCAGGAGGATGCGGCACAGATTCAGTTGTATGTGGGCGGAGAGCTTTTACATGAAATGGATGGAGAGCTTAGCGGAGAGATTCCGCTGAAAGCGGGAATGAACCGGATTTGTTTAAAAGTAATCTCACCGGATAAAAGTGAGAGCAGGGAATATCTGCTGGATATTGACGGGAATGGGGAAACTTATATTGACTTTGATGAGGAGTCTCTGAGCGGGCTGGGAGATTTCCGAAAAGATTTCAGTTTTGTAGACACACCGATTAAGCTTTTGATGGAGGATGGGACGACACAGTTTTTTGCGAAAGGTGTTGGCGGATGTGCAGGAAGCGTAGAAGACCCGATGATACTGATCTACCGTATCGAAGGAATGGGCTTCACATGGTTCTCGGGATATCTGGGCGTCGACCAGGAGGCCAGGGCAGATGAGGCTTCTGTACGCTACCGGGTATATCTGGACGGCAGGCTCATTGACGACGGAGGAGGCGAAGATAATGTGCTGAGGGCGGACACCCCGGCAGTGCTGCTGGACTTTGATGTGACAGGTGCGCAGGAGCTGGTTATTGAAGTAGACGGGACGGAAGACGGCATAGAGAATGATTATGTAAGCCTGGGAGATGTGAAGTTCACACGGCCGCTGCCCGGGGCGAAACCCAGACACACCGTAACTTACCGGACAGATATGGAAGGCTGGGGACTTTTAAAGGCCCGGAGCGGGAATAAACTGACAGTGAATGGAACAATCGGTGTTGACGACGGAGAGTCTTTGACGCTGATGGCAGGAAAGAAGCCGGGATATGAGTTCTGGTCCTGGAATGATGAGGACGGCACAGAGCTTTCCAGAGAGGCTGAATTTACCATTTCCAGTGTGACAAAGAACAGCGCTTATACGGCGGAATATATTACTTCCCTGGCGGCTGCTCGGAACAGGCTGCAGACAGCCCTTCAGGAAGCGGAGAGCAGAAAGGACTTGGATCTGTATACGCCTGAAAGTGTGGCAGGGTATCTGGCAGTTCTTCAGGACGTGCGCAGGGTGCTGGAGAGCAGTGCAGATGAAGCTTCTCTGCGTGTGGCATTGGCAAGGCTGCAGAGCGCGCGAAACTTGTTGGTGAGAAAGCAGGAAAGCGGAGGTACGCCTGCCGTACCTAACCCTCCGGCCCCGCCTGCGCCGCTGCCGGTTCCGGCAGTACCGAAGAAAGGCGCTTCTTTCGCCGTGAAAGGATACCGCTATAAGGTTACAAAGTCCGATGCGAAAAAAGGGACGGTATCGCTGGTAAAAGCGCCGGGAACGAAAAAGATAGAGGTTCCGGCAAGTGTGAAGAAGGACGGGTACACCTTTAAAGTGACGGAAATTGCAAAAGGCGCATGCCAGAAAAGTAAAAAGCTTGTGAGCGTTACGATTGGCGTGAATGTAAAGAACATTGGCGCAAAGGCATTTTATAAATGTACAAAGCTCAAAACAATCCTGTTTAAAGGGAAGCAGGCGCCGTCAATTGGAAGGCAGGCGTTCAAAGGAATGAAAGCGGCGTGCAGGATACGTGTTCCGAAGAAGATGAGCGCAAAGCAGCTGAAAAAGCTGAAAAAGCAGATGAAGGCAGGGAAGAAGGCGGTATTTAACCGGAAATAAAGGATACTCCGGAAAAAGTATTGACTTTCCTACGTTCACTCACTATAATTTATTTATGGAAAAAGGCGCAGAGAGGCGGTGAAAGCGCTCTCGATGCGCCTTTTTCCCTGCCCGTTTTTTAGGAGGCGGGAAACCCTACAGAATATAGCCGGGCGGTTTCCCGGCAGGAAAAGAGGAGAGAAGAAATGAGAAAAACGAAAAAATTGACAGCGTTGGTACTTACATCAGTCATGGCAGTCAGCGTACTGGCAGGATGCGGATCGAATAAAACACCAGAGACGGCAGCAGGTGCAGACGGAGAAAAGAAAACCCTGAAGGTAGCCATGGAGTGCGGCTATGCCCCTTACAACTGGACGCAGCCTACAAACGATAATGGCGCGGTTCCAATTTCAGGAAGTTCCGACTATGCGTATGGTTATGACGTAAAGATGGCGCAGCATATCTGCGATGAGCTGGGATATGAGCTGGAAATTGTAAAGCTTGACTGGGATTCCCTGGTTCCGGCGGTACAGTCGGGAACAGTTGATTGTGTAATTGCCGGTCAGTCCATCACGAAGGACCGTCAGGAAATGGTAGATTTCACGAAGCCTTATTATTATGCATCCATTGTTACTCTGGTAAAGGGTGACGGCGCATATGCGGAAGCGAAGAGCGTAGAGGATTTGAAAGGCGTCACCTGTACATCTCAGCAGAATACGATTTGGTACAATGTCTGCCTGCCGCAGATTGCAGACGCAAATGTCCTTCCGGCACAGGAGTCTGCCCCGGCTATGCTGGTTGCCCTGGATTCCGGGAAATGTGACGCGGTGGTAACGGACATGCCTACAGGTATGGCGGCGTGCGTGGCTTATCCTGACTTTAAGCTTTTGGACTTTTCTGAGAACGCAGAAGGCGCGTTTGAGGTGTCTGAAGAAGATATCAACATCGGTATCTCCGTACAGAAAGGCAACGATGAACTGCGTGAGGCGATTGACAGCGTACTTGAGAAAATGACGGTAGAGGATTACACGAAGATGATGGATGAGGCGATTTCCGTACAGCCCCTTTCTGAATAAGACAAGGAGGAACAGAGACTATGCCAGGTGATTTTGGGGGCAGGATTGTATATTTGCTGCAGCAGTATGGCGGTTCCTTCCTGAAAGGGGCGGGAGTGACTATGGTGATTGCATTGGTGGGAACATTTATCGGATGCCTTATCGGCTTTGTGGCAGGCATTATCCAGACGATTCCCGTGGAGAAGAAGGATTCGGTGGTAAAGAGAGGGATTCTGTGGATTGTCAAATTTATTTTAAATGTTTATGTAGAGGTATTCCGGGGAACGCCTATGATGGCACAGGCAATGTTTATCTATTTTGGCTCTGCGGCAGTATTTAACATTAATATGTCCATGTGGTTTGCGGCATTTTTTATCGTGTCAATCAATACGGGAGCATATATGGCGGAAACTATGAGGGGCGGCATCCTGTCTATCGACGAGGGACAGACAGAGGGGGCGAAAGCCATCGGTATGACGCATGTGCAGACGATGCTTTATGTTATACTTCCTCAGGCGATACGAAATATCATGCCGCAGATTGGAAACAACCTGATTATCAATATTAAGGACACCTGCGTGCTTTCTATTATCGGCATCGTGGAGCTGTTCTACACAACCAAAGGAGTGGCAGGGGCGTTTTATACATACTTTGAGGCGTTCACTATTGCTATGGTTATTTACTTTATCCTGACCTTTACCTGTTCCCGAATCCTGCGGTTCTGGGAAGGCAAGCTTGACGGGCCGGACAGCTATGATTTGGCGACGACGGATACACTGGCATATACGAGCGGGATGCTGAAATACAGCGACAAGGAAAAGGAGGAGTAAAGCGATGGCTGAGACATTATTGGAAATCAGGCATTTAAGCAAGGCATTTGGCAAAAATGTGGTCTTAAAAGATATTGACTTTTCCGTGCAGAAAGGCGACGTTACCAGCATCATAGGCGCTTCCGGCTCAGGAAAATCCACGATGCTCCGCTGTATTAACCTGCTGGAGACGCCTACGGCAGGAGATATCGTTTACCACGGGAAGAATATCCTGGATGGGAAGATGAACGCCGCTTCGTACCGGGCAAAAGTAGGTATGGTGTTCCAGAGCTTTAATCTGTTTAACAATATGACCGTACTGGAAAACTGTATCGTAGGGCAGACGAAGGTTCTGAAGATGGGCAGAGAGGAAGCCGGGAAAAACGCCATGAAATATTTGGAGAAAGTAGGGATGGCTCCCTATATCAATGCAAAGCCCCGGCAGATATCCGGCGGACAAAAACAGCGTGTGGCAATTGCCCGCGCGCTAGCGATGGAACCGGAGGTTCTGTTGTTTGATGAGCCGACTTCCGCCCTGGATCCACAGATGGTAGGCGAGGTTCTGGAGGTTATCAAGAAGCTGGCGGAAGAGGGCATGACGATGTTGATTGTAACTCATGAGATGGCGTTTGCCCGGGATGTGTCCAGCCATGTGGTATATATGGCGAACGGTGTAATTGCCGAGGAGGGGACGCCGCAGCAGATTTTTGCAGAGCCACGGAATCCTTTGACGAAAGAGTTTTTAAATCGATTTACGAGAGGGTGACAGTATGAAGCTTTTAATTATCCGTCATGGAGAGCCGGATTATTCGATAGATTCCCTGACAGAGAAAGGGTGGAAAGAAGCTGCGCTTCTGGCGGAAAGGATTTCGAAGCTGGATGTGAAAGAGTTCTATGTTTCACCCCTGGGGCGTGCGAAAGATACGGCAAAGGCTACGCTGGAGGCGATGGGAAGAACGGCGGTTACACTGGAGTGGTTAGAAGAGTTTCGGCCCAAAGTGCTCCGTCCGGATGGGAACGGAACCAGGAAGGTTGCCTGGGACTGGCTTCCCCAGGACTGGATGGCAGACGAAAGGTTTTATAGTTGTGAACACTGGCATGAGTGCAGCATTTTCCGGGAAGCCGGAGTGAAAGAGGAGTATGACAGGGTCACATCACAGCTGGATGATTTTCTTGCGGTTCACGGTTACCGCAGAGAGCGGAATTACTACCGGGTAGAGCAGGAGAATGAGGATACGATTGTATTTTTCTGTCATTTTGCACTGGGCTGCGTGCTGCTTTCCCACCTGTTCAATATATCGCCGATGCTGCTGTGGCATCATCTGTGCTCTGCGCCCACGGGAGTAACCACGGTTAATACAGAAGAACGCCGTCAGGGTATCGCCAGTTTCCGAATGAGCGCTTACGGCGATGTTTCACACTTGTATGCAGGAGGCGAAGAGCCGTCTTTTGCGGCGCGGTTTTGTGAGACATTTGGAAATACAGAAGAAAGGCATTAGGGTTATGGGGCCATACAGCGGCGATGTATTTCTGTTGGATGGCTTCATCGTATATGAAGGGGGAGTTGTAGTGAAGAGAGGTATACTTGCGTTTTTGCTGTTTTTGTGCCTTCTGGCCGGAGGGATGAATATACAGGCTGCGGACAGCCTGCCTTATCAGAAGGCCGGAAGCCGGAAAGAAATGTTCACAGGAAAGGGATGGCAGACATATAAAGGAAAGAAATATTACATCGCCTCGAATGGAAAGAAAGTAACCGGCTGGCGGAAGATTGGAAACTATAAATATTACTTCAAGAAAAACGGTGTGATGGTTTCCGGACGGTGGGTGAAGGTAAAAGGGAAATACCGTTACTTTGGAAACCACGGAAAGATGAAAAAAGGATGGATGACGCTGCCGGATGGCCGGAGGTACTATCTGGATTCCAAAGGCGCCAGGGTGACAGGAGACTATTTTATTAAAAATAAAGGTTACCATTTCAGCAAAGGGGGCGTTTACCAGCCGGAAGTAAAGGTACGGATAAACCCGGAAAAGCCTATGATTGCATTGACATTTGACGATGGTCCGGGGCCCTATACAGACAGGCTGTTGAAATGCCTGAAGAAGAACCATGCAGTGGCAACATTCTTTCTGGTAGGGAGCAGTGTAGGAAATTACAAAAGTACCGTAAAGAGTGCATATCAGATGGGGTGTGAAATCGGAAACCATAGCTGGAGCCATCCGCTGCTTACCCGCCTGGATCAGACGGCTTTGGCAGCACAGATTCAAAATACCAGACGTGCTATCCATAATGCATGCGGGCATGAGCCCACCTTGCTGCGGCCGCCTTATGGGGCATATAACAGCACAGTGGCTTCTGCAGCCGGGATGCCGCTGATTCTTTGGGATGTAGACACCCTGGACTGGAAAACAAGAAATGTCCAGAGCACGATTCAGTCGGTCATGCGCGACGCAAGGGATGGTTCTATTGTGCTGATGCATGATATTCATCTGCCTACGGTTGAGGCGGCAGAGCGCATCATTCCGATGCTCCGGCAGAAAGGCTATCAGCTGGTAACTGTCAGTGAGCTGGCGAAATATAAGAAGAAAAAATTGCAGGCGGGGAGCGTGTATACGGCGGTACGCTGAGGTATGCTTTCACGGCTCGGAAGAAAGAAAAATCCCCTGTGTACGGTTAATGAATCAGTACACAGGGGATTGATATTTTCGTTGATTTATATTTCGTTTCCTTTGAAGAAAATCTTCACGATATTTAAATCTTTGTCAAGAAGCACCAGGTTTGCTTTCTTGCCCGGTGTAATGCTTCCGTAGTTATCGTAGATGCCGATTGCTTTTGCGGAATTTACGGCAGCAGCTTTTATGGCAGTTCCCAGAGGGATTCCCATATTTTTGACTGCGGAACGGACGCATCCCATCAGATTGGTAGCAGAGCCGGCGATAGTTCCGTCAGCCAGGGTAGCGAGTTGTCCCACTACTTTTACTGCCTGTCCGCCCAGGGAGTAGTCTCCGTCTGTCAGGCCGGTAGCCATCATGCTGTCGCTGATGAGGACGACGCGGTTGCTGCCGAACATTTTGAAAGTAGTGCGTACCACAGCCGGATGGATATGGATGCCGTCTGCAATCAGCTCTACCCGCACATGCTCATTATCACAGGCAGCGCCGATAACGCCTGGCGCCCGGTGTGAGAAAGAGGGCATGGCATTGTACAGATGTGTGGTATGCCTTGCGCCTTTTTGATATGCTTCGTTGGCAATGTCAAAATCTGCCGTGGTATGCGCGAGAGAAATTGTCACTTCGTCTTTGAGAGCCTCAATGAACTTCATGGAGCCTTCCTCTTCGGGGGCAATATCCACCAGCTTAAACAGGCCGCCTGCTTTTTCCTGGAGGCGGCGGAACATGTCTGCATCCGGTTTATGGATGTATTTTCCGTTCTGTGCGCCTTTCTTTGCCGGGGAGATAAACGGGCCTTCCATGTTGATGCCTACCAGTTCCGCACCGGAGGCATTATCATAGCTGGCAGCAGCTTCGGCAATCTTGGAAAGGGTATCTTCATCATAGGTCATGGTGGCGGGGCAGATGGCAGTCACGCCGTTTTTCAGTTCGTATTCTGCAATCGCGCGGATAGCTTCATGGGTGCCGTCGCAGAAGTCGTGTCCTACACAGCCATGAAAATGGATGTCGGTAAGCCCCGGAATCGCATAAAGATTAGAAGCGTCAATTACTGTATCGTCTGTGGAAGAATCTGCAAACAGCCCGTTTTCAATATAAACATCTTTTGTGACAAAAGTTCCGTTTTCTTCAAAAACGCTTGCATTTTTAATAATCATGGATGATCAGCCTTTCTGTTTGATATTTATAGTTCAGCCCGGCCAGTCTGCATCTGGCCAGGCTGAACTCTGGTTACATATTTAATTTATACTCATGGCTGATGAAATCTGCCATGAGTATCGCGCTAGCCGCAGCCGCAAAGCGGCATAATTCCTTATGTGGCTGTGCGCATCGTGTTATGCTGAGTGGCAGATTTATCTGACACTCAGCTTAATTTTGCTGCGGCAGCCTCGTCTGCCACGATGGTAACATCCGGATGAAGCTGGAGAATGGAAGCCGGAACCTCAGGGGTAATCGGGCCTTCTACCACTTTCTTGAGGATGTCTGCTTTGTCTGCGCCGCTTACGACTACAACGATTTTACGGGCAAGCATGATATTTCCGATACCCATAGTATATGCCTGTTTCGGCACATCGTCTTCGGAATCGAAGAAACGCTTATTTGCGTCGATGGTGCTTGCGGTCAAATCTACACAGTGAGTCACAGGCGGGAAGCAGTCGGCAGGTTCGTTGAAACCGATGTGGCCGTTGTGTCCCAGACCCAGAAGCTGCAGGTCGATGCCGCCTACGTCAGCGATAATCTGGTTGTATGCGTCACAGGCTTTGTCTGCGTCCGGCTCTGTTCCATCTGGCACGAATGTACGCTCTTTCGGAAGATTTACGTGGTCGAAGAAGTTGTGGTTCATAAAATAGCGGTAGCTCTGGTCATTGTCGCCAGGCAGACCTTTGTACTCGTCCAGGTTTACGCTGGTTGCTTTGGAGAAATCCAAATCACCGTTGTTATAGCGTGCGATCAGCTCTTTATAAGTGCCGATGGGTGAGGAGCCTGTAGCAAGTCCCAGAACGCAGTCCGGTTTCATGGTAACCTGTGCAGCGATAATGTTTGCTGCCTTTCTGCTCATGTCGTCATAGTCTTTGGTTTTACAAATCTGCATAGTCGTTGTTCTCCTTTTTATTCTATCACTGCTTTTGCAAAAAACTGCGGTAAGTGGAAGTTCGGCGTCTCGTTTTCAATTACCGTATAGCTTCCAAAATGAGTAAGCCCTTCACTTTCTTTAATCTTGTAGAAATTACAGGTGATGGTGTCACCGGCGCTCAAATCACTTTTGCCGTAGACAAAGTCAATCAGCTCCAGCGGTACGGTTAACTCAAGCGTCCAGTAATCCTCATATACCGTTCCTTTGCAGGCGCAGGCTTCGTGGAGGTTTGCAGGGAATGTGCTTCTGTTCTTCCGCCCGTTGCCGTATTTGGCGTGAAGCGCCCCGTTTGAGTTGGCTTCAAAGTTCAGGTACATTTCCGGAAATTCTTCCGGATAGAACTGGAAGAATGCCTCCATGGTGCTGTCTAAATGTACCGGGTCATTTGGCTGAGTGTAGACGCGCGCCGGATTTTTCTCCCGGCAGGTCATTTTCACATAGAATCCGGTTCCCGGGATAAAGGCAAGGGCGCCGGAAGTTTCCGGGCGGTAATCGCCGCCCCAGTTGTATTTGTCCACCTTGAACTGTGGGCAGGAAGTAATCTCAGATTTGTTTGAAATAGTTTTGATATGATATTTCATAATTCCCTCCAAACTCCATTTTGATACAACAAGTGTAACGCATTTATAGAAAAAATGCAACAAAATTTAGTTACCCCTCATATTCTTTAGGGCAGAATCTACAAAGCCGCGGAACAGCGGATGAGGGCGGTTTGGACGTGACTTCAGTTCAGGATGAGCCTGTGTGCCGATAAAGAAAGGGTGGTTTTTCAGTTCGACCATCTCCACGATACGCCCGTCCGGAGAGAGGCCGGAGAGTCTCATACCGTGTCGGGTGAGCGCTTCCCGGTAGTCATTGTTGACTTCATAGCGGTGCCTGTGGCGCTCAAAAATGGTTTGTTTTCCATAAAGCGCGTAAGCTTTTGAATCTTCGTCCAACACACAGGGATATGCGCCCAGGCGCAGAGTGCCGCCAAGATCTTTGATACCGTCCTGTCCGGGCAGCAGGGCGATAACAGGATAAGGAGTATGAGGATTTAGTTCGATGCTGTGGGCATCCTTCAGCCCAAGGATATTCCGGGCGTATTCTACGATGGCAAGCTGCATTCCGAGGCACAGTCCGAGGAAAGGGATTTTGTGTGTGCGTGCAAAGTGGATAGCCGTGATTTTCCCTTCAATACCCCTGTCGCCAAAACCGCCGGGCACCAGGATGCCGTTTACGCCGCCCAGAACCTCCCCGGCATTTTCTGCCATAAGCAGTTCTGAATCTACCCATTTTATGTGTACCGTGGCATGTCCTGCGATACCGCCGTGTTTCAGGGCTTCTGCGACACTGATGTAGGCGTCGTGAAGGGTGATGTATTTACCAACCAGTGCGATCGTTACTTCAGAGGTGGGGTGCCGCAGCGCGTCCACCGTGGCTATCCAGTCCTCAAGGTCGGGCTTCGGGCAGTCCAGGTGCAGGCATTCACAGGCTGCCTGGGCGAGCTGTTCCTGTTCCATGGCAAGCGGGGCTTCATAGAGGTATTCCACGTCTAGGTTTTGCAGGACATGGGCGCTGGGCACATTGCAGAACAGTGCAATTTTGTCCTTAATGCCGTCCTCCAGGGGACGCTCGGAACGGCAGACCAGGATATCAGGACGGATACCCATTCCCTGCAGTTCCTTTACGCTGGCCTGGGTAGGCTTCGTTTTCATCTCTCCGGAGGCTTTTAAGTAGGGAATCAGCGTTACGTGGATTAAAATGGCGTTTTCGTACCCCACATCGTGCCGAAACTGCCGGATAGCTTCCAGGAAAGGCTGGCTTTCAATATCGCCTACCGTACCGCCGACTTCGATGATGGCGATGTGCGTTTCCGTAGAGCCAGGATTCCGATAGAAACGGCTCTTAATTTCATTGGTAATATGTGGAATAACCTGTACCGTACCGCCGCCGAAATCTCCTCTCCGCTCCTTCTGGAGCACAGACCAGTAAATCTTTCCGGCAGTCACATTGGAATCCTTATCCAGACTTTCGTCGATGAACCGCTCATAATGCCCCAGATCCAAATCCGTTTCCGCCCCATCGTCAGTGACGAACACTTCCCCGTGCTGGATAGGGTTCATGGTTCCGGGGTCGATATTAATATAGGGGTCAAATTTCTGCATGGTGACCTTGAAGCCCCGGGCTTTCAAAAGGCGGCCGAGGGATGCGGCTGTGATACCTTTTCCAAGCCCTGAGACAACTCCTCCCGTGACAAAAACGTATTTTACTGACATAGTTCTCCTCCTTCTTCTCCATTGGTGTTTTCTGAAAACGCAGATGGAAGCCCCTGATTCCACATCTTTGTGGTATCCGGTGCTTCCATCTCTGTATTTGGCACTTCCATATATTCTTGTAACGGAAGCATTATACACCCGTTTGCCATAAAAGAACAGAGGGAATTTCAGAATTATTCCGGTCTGTAAAATACAGATTGACATACAATATAAACTACGATATATTAATGTAGGAAAGCAAAGGCGCTTGGCGGGATTGGATGTCTGCCAAGTCCTTTTTGTATCTGTACGGAAGGGATTCGGCAGGGTTTCCGTGCAGAAAATTATCGTATACGGAGGAAAGGGGAAAGAACAATGGGATTGATAGAATCGATAAACAGTGCGGTGAACGGATGGGTGTGGGGGCCGCCTATGCTGGTCTTGATGGGATTTGTGGGGATTCTGATGACCGCTCGGACGGGCGTTTTTCAGATTCGGCATATTGGCCACTGGATGAAAAAAACAATTGGAGATATCTTTAAAAGTAAAGAAGTGACTGCTCATACGACAGACAAATCTATTTCACAGTTCCAGTCACTGTGTACTGCCCTGGCGGCTACGGTCGGAACCGGAAATATTGTGGGTGTGGCGGGGGCTATTGCCACAGGCGGTCCGGGAGCCGTGTTCTGGATGTGGATTATTGCATTTTTCGGGATGATGACAAATTATTCAGAAAATGTGCTGGGCATTTTTTACCGTAAGAAAAATGCAGCCGACGAATGGTCAGGCGGCGCAATGTATTATCTGCGATATGGTTTGGGGGAGAAAAAGAATTGTAAGGCAATCGGGATCTTCCTGGCAGGGGCATTCTCCGTTTTCTGTTTTCTTGCTTCTTTCGGAATTGGTAATATGACGCAGGTCAATTCCATTTCCAGCAATATGAATTCTGCATTCGGAATTCCGACCTGGGTGACAGGGCTTTTTATCATGGCGGCCGTGGGTATTGTGGTATTGGGCGGTCTGAAACGTATTGCGGCGGTTACGGAGAAGATTGTTCCGCTTATGGTAGTTTTGTACATAGTGGGCGCTGTCGTCATTTTGGTGACACACATCGGGACAGTTCCTGCGATTTTCACATCTATTTTTAAGAGCGCATTTGGCATGAAGGCTGTGGGCGGCGGTATTGTCGGTTTCGGCATCAGGCAGGCGGTGATCCTGGGGATGAAGCGCGGTGTGTTTTCGAATGAAGCAGGACTTGGTTCTTCGGTTATGGTTCATTCAAGTTCAAATGTAGCAGAGCCGGTCCGGCAGGGGATGTGGGGAATCTTTGAAGTGTTTGCAGATACGATTGTGGTATGTACGCTGACGGCAGTATCCATTCTGGCTTCCGGCGACATTGATTTGGCGACGGGGCAGCTGGTATCCGGAGTAGAATCATCGAACCTGGCGTCTGCAGCGTTTGGAGCGATGTTTGGAAAACCGGGGGAGATGTTTATTGCCATTGCGATTCTCCTGTTTGCTTTTTCCACTGTCTTAGGATGGAGCCATTACGGAAGTAAGGCGTGTGAATATCTTCTGGGTTTGAAGGCTACAATGATATATAAGATAATCTTTACGCTCGCGACTTTTGGCGGCGCAGTGATGGGACAGAACTTGGCGTGGGATATCGCAGATACTCTGAACGGATTGATGGCGATCCCGAACCTGATTGGCGTACTGGCGCTTTCCGGTACGGTGGCTGCTATTACGAAGAATTACGTGGACCGTACTTTCCGTGGAAAGACGGTAAAGCCGATGCTGTCTGCGTATGAAGACATACAGGCAATGCAGGAAAAGAAAATAGCTTCCCAATAGAGGAAGGAAAATTATATAATAGAAGTAAGAGATTTGGATTTTCCGGAGGTTTCAGGAAATGGATGGGAAAAAGCGCAGAATCCTCTTTATTGTAAACCCCAAATCAGGAAAGGGGCTAATCAAAAACCATCTGCTGGAAATCATCGACGTGTTCGTGAAGGACAGGATGGATGTAGAAGTATATGTGACACAGAGAAAAATGGATGCGTGCCGGGTTACGCGCAGGCGCGCACAGAATTATGACATAATCGTGTGCAGCGGCGGCGACGGTACTCTGGATGAGGTTGTCACAGGCATGATGGAGCTGCCTCGGCAGCAGCGGGCGCCTGTGGGGTATATTCCGGCAGGCAGTACAAATGATTTTGCAGGGAGCCTGGGACTTCCGGCGAATATGAAAAATGCAGCAATATGTATTACGCTGAAGCAGCCGTTTCGGTGCGATGTCGGAGGATTTAATGAGAATTATTTTGTATATATAGCTGCCTTTGGGGCGTTTACGGACGTGTCTTACCAGACAAAGCAGGAAGTGAAAAATGTGCTGGGACATCTGGCATATGTTCTGGAGGGCGCCAAGCGGCTGTTTAATCTGAAATCTTACCGTGTAAAAATACACATTGGAGAAGAATTGATTGAAGATGATTTTATTTTTGGAATGGTGACGAACTCCCAGTCCGTAGGGGGATTTAAGAATATTACCGGAAAAAATGTCCTGTTAGATGATGGTGTATTTGAGGTCACTCTGATACGCAGGCCGAAGAATGCACTGGAAATTCAGGAAATTCTCGGAGCTATCCTGCGCCAGGAGATGGATAACAAGCTGATTTATGCCAGAAAGGCAAGGCAGGTGTACTTTGAATCAGAAGAGGAGATTCCCTGGACGCTGGACGGGGAATTTGGAGGTATCCACCGAACAGTGGAGGTGAAGAACTATATGCAGGCGGTTGCTATTATGGCGAACCGCGAAATGCAGGAGGAAATAACAGAGGAATAGGGACGGCTATTCCTCTGTTATTTTTTGATGATTATGATTAACGGGCAGCCTGGCACTGAGAACAAAATCCCCCGGCATGAAAGACGCCCTGGTTTTGCAGGGAAAATTATACAGAATCACGAAGCTGTTCGAAGGGCAGGGAAGAAAGAGTAGTGAAAAGCTGGCATTTTGACCAAGAAAATGCAATAGAATTTTGCCGGAATTAATAAATTCGATAGAAAATCCAAGAAATTTGTATGTTTTTATAGCGGGACAGCTGTTATAATGTGCTTAAGCGGAAGAGGGCAAATGTCTTTTTTCGCAGGAAACTGTATGGGCAGGTGCCCATAGAAAATAATTAAACAGGAGGATACTAAAAAATGAAAAAGAAAGTAATCAGCGCATTGCTGGCAACTGCTATGGTAGCAGCTATGGTAGCAGGATGCGGCAGCGACGACAAGACAGCAGCTACTCCGGCAGCAACTGAAGGCGGAGAAACAGAAGCAGCAAACGACGAAACAGAGGCGCCGGCTGGAACAGAGGCACAGGATGTAACAGAGGCTCTTGATAATGCAGGTGTTGATTTATCAACAGCAGACGTAGCAGTGTTCTACTATACATACAGTGATGCTTACATCTCATCTGTACGTACAGCACTGGACAGCAAGCTTGATGAGCTTGGCGTTAAGTACACAGACTATGACTCAAACAACACACAGGCTACACAGAACGAGCAGATCCAGACAGCTATCGCTTCCGGTGCAAACGTACTGGTAGTTAACGTTGTAACATCCGGTACTGTTGATGTTTCTTCTCAGATCGTTCAGATGGCAAAAGACGCTGATATCCCGGTTATCTTCTTCAACCGTGCAGTTGAGGATGCAGACAACGAAGGAACTGTTCTTGGAAGCTATGACAAATGTGCATTCGTAGGAACAGACGCTCCGGAAGCTGGCCATATGCAGGGTAAGATGATCGGTGAGTACCTTGTAGAGAACTTTGACGCTATCGACCTGAACGGCGACGGAAAGATTTCTTACGCTATGTTCATGGGCGAGCAGGGTAACGTAGAGGCAATCGCTCGTACACAGTACGGTGTTGAGGATGCGAACGCAGTCCTGACAGAAGCAGGTAAGCCGGAACTTGAGTACTTTGACGCAAACAACGCAGACAAATTCCAGGTTGACCCGAACGGTGCATGGAGCACACAGGCAGCTCAGGAGTACATGACCACAAACCTTTCCCAGTTCAACGAGGAAAGCGGAAACATGATCGAGCTTGTTATCTGTAACAACGACGGTATGGCTGAGGGCGCTATCGCAGCTCTTGCTGTAAAAGGTTACAATACAGGCGAAGAGGGAGCAAAAGTTATTCCGGTATTCGGTGTAGATGCTACAGATTCTGCAAAAGCTCTGATTGCTGACGGCAAGATGACAGGTACTATCATGCAGGATGCTCAGGGTATGGCTGACTGTATCTCTGACCTGGTTGCAAACGCAGGTTCAGGACAGGATGTTGTAGCGAACGTTGATACAGAGAGATTCGTAATCGCTGAAAACGTAGCAAACAAGATTTATGTTCCTTACGGAATTTACACTGGCGCTGCTGAGTAATAGCCCGGTTAAAGTAAAAGGTGCGTTTTATGCATCTGTGTAATATCATGAACATGATGTAAGACAGACAAGAAGGCGGCCGTCCACAGGTTGGCGGCCGTCTCCTTGAGTATAAAAAGACAGGAGGTCAGGATATGGGGCATGATGTTTTGCTGGAGATGAAAAATATCTGCAAGGAATTCCCGGGCGTAAAAGCGCTGGACAATGTTTCCTTGACCGTAAGGCGGGGGACGGTTCATGCACTGATGGGTGAGAATGGCGCGGGGAAGTCCACATTGATGAAGTGCCTGTTTGGGATGTATGCAAAGAACAGTGGATCAATTTATCTGGAAGGGAAAGAGATTAATTTCAAAAGCTCGAAAGAAGCATTAGACAATGGTGTTGCAATGGTTCACCAGGAGCTGAACCAGGCACTGAAGCGTAATGTAATGGATAATATCTGGCTGGGGCGTTATCCCAAGATTGGCGGTGTCATGGTAAATGAGAAAAAGATTTACAATGACACAAAAGCGTTGTTTGAGGAGCTGGAGGTCGAGGTTGATCCGAGAAGGATTATGAGTACAATGCCGGTATCCCAACGTCAGATGGTAGAGATTGCGAAAGCAGTTTCATTTAATTCGAAAGTAATCGTGTTTGATGAACCGACTTCTTCACTTACAGAAGAAGAGGTAGAGCACTTATTTAAAATTATAAATATGCTGAGAGACCGCGGCGTGGGTATTATTTATATTTCCCATAAGATGGCGGAGATTCTCAGGATTTCAGATGATATCACAGTTATGCGCGACGGTACATGGGTAGCTACCAGGCCGGCGAGCGAGATGACGATGGATGAAATCATCCGTCTGATGGTAGGACGAGAGCTGACAAGCCAGTTCCCGCCAAAGACGAACAAACCGGGTGAGGTTTCACTGGAAGTTGACAACCTTACCGCACAATATTCACTGCTGAAAGACGTTTCCTTTAAGGTACGCAAGGGTGAAATCGTAGGACTGGCAGGACTGGACGGCAGCGGCCGTACGGAGACGCTGGAAAATATTTTCGGTGTTGCCACAAGGAAGTCCGGTACAATTAAGCTGAACGGCAAAGAATGTTTCAACCGGAATTCCCGGGAGTCCATTAAAAACGGATTTGCGCTTCTGACAGAGGAAAGGCGTGCGACAGGTATTTTTGGGATTTTGAATATCCGTGAAAATACGGTTATTTCCAGCCTGAAGAAGCATAAGAAAAAGGGCATTTATCTGAGTGAGAAGTCTATGAGGGTAGATACGCAGTGGTCAATTGATGCCATGCGTACAAAGACCCCGACACAGGAGACGAAGATTCGCTCCCTGTCAGGAGGTAACCAGCAGAAGGTTATCTTGGGAAGATGGCTTCTTACAGAGCCGGAAGTTCTGCTGTTGGATGAGCCGACGCGAGGTATTGACGTTGGTGCAAAGTATGAAATTTACCAGTTGATTCTGGATCTTGCAAATAAGGGAAAAGTTGTTATGGTAGTTTCCTCTGAAATGCCAGAGCTTCTTGGAATCTGTGACAGAATCCTTGTTATGTCGGGCGGACGCCTGGCAGGCGAAGTAGATGCCCAGAATACGACACAGGAAGAAATCATGACCCTTGCAGCAAAATATGTATAAGGAGGCTGAGATTAGTGAAAGCGATTACAAATATGAAAGAAAGCTATGCCAATTTTCAGGCAATGGACAGCAAGGATAAGAATAATTTTATTAAAGAGACCTTGCTGAATAACCTGCTGTACATTTTGATTCTTATTGCTATTATTTTTACAGCGATTAAGAATCCGAAATTCATGTCAGTTTCTGCAGTTGCAACTATCGTTACCCTTTCGGCAGCAAGTATCCCGATTGCACTCGGTATTGCCGGATGTATTGTATTGACGGGTACAGACCTTTCTGCAGGGCGTGTTGTAGGTTTGACAGCATGTATTACGGCTGCTCTGCTGCAGGCTTCCGATTATCCGAATAAGATGTTCCCGGATATCCCGGCTCTGCCGATTCCGGTAGTAATCCTGATCGTTATGGCAGTGGGAGCGATTATTGGACTTGTGAATGGATTCTTCGTTGCAAAGTATAACCTGCATCCATTCATCGTAACGCTGGCTACTCAGCTGATTACATACGGTATCCTGCTTGTATTCCTTATGACAAATGGAAATAACGGACAGCCTCTGTCCGGTCTGGATAAAGGTTTTGTAGGCTTCGTAACAGGAAGCAAGATTAGCTTATTTGGCGTTGCGATTCCGAACTATGTATGGTATGCTGTAATTTATGTTATTGTGATGTGGTTTATCTGGAATAAGACTACATTCGGTAAAAATATGTTTGCCGTAGGTTCCAACCCGGAAGCTGCAAATGTATCCGGTGTAAGCGTATTCAAGACAACTATCATGGTACATACTCTGGCAGGCGCTATGTATGGTATTACAGGTTTCATCGATTCTGCACGTAACAGCTCCAATACCGCAGGCACCGGTTTGAATGCGGAGTGTGATGCAATTGCGGCCTGCGTTATCGGTGGCGTATCTTTCGTAGGTGGTACTGGTAAAATCAGTGGTATCGTGTTGGGTGTATTCATCCTTCGTATTATCTTCGTTGCCCTGACTTACCTGTCTGTAGACCAGAACCTGCAGTACATCTTCAAGGGTGGAATCATCCTGGTAGCATGTGCAATCGATATGAGAAAATATCTGGTACGTAAATAAGGAGTAGAAAATGAGCGAAAAAGTGAGAAATAGGGGCAGGATGGCAATCTATTCTATGGCGGGGTTTTACTTGCTGTATATGGCCTATAAATTGAGTTCCGGTTTACCGGACAGCAGCGGAAATACCAAAATCCTGATGATTGTGTTTATGGTATTCTTTGCTCTGGTGGGAGGCGGAATGCTGATTGGCGGGATTATAGGAGGATATAAGCTTTCAATGCCTCAGAAAGCGGATTCGTCTCAGGAAATGCTCGAACCCTCGGAAGAAAATGAGGAAGAAGAATAGCCATAAAGGCGGTTTCTTCTTAGACATATGTAAAAACGGAGGAGCTGCCGATTGGCGGCTCTTCTTTTCTGCATAATAAAGCAAAGTGGATTATGCAACAGGGCCAGGTTGCCTTCGGGCGGGCGATATAGTGAGAAAGCAGAATGGAGGCGGGGATAGATGGCACTTTATGGGGTAATGCTGGTAGATGACGAAGAAGCGGTGCGCCAGGCAATCGCCAGCAAGTTAGAATGGGAAAAGATAGGATTTGAAGTGATTGCTACAGCCGAAAATGGAGAAGAAGCTTTGGAACTGGCAGAGAAATTGCGGCCGGACGTGGTAATGACGGATATTAAGATGCCCTTTATGGACGGGCTGACTCTGTGCCACAAATTGAAGGAGAGACAGCGGGACACTAGGATTGTGATTTTTTCAGGATTTGATGAGTTTGAATATGCCCGTGAAGCAATTAAACTGGAGGTAGAAGAGTATATTTTAAAGCCGATTGATTCGGAAGAACTGGAAAATGTATTTCTTCGGATAAAAAAGAACCTGGATGCGGAGATTGATGAAAAACGGAACCATGAAAAGCTTTATGAGTATTATCAGAAAAGCCTTCCGGTCATGAAAGAGCAGTTTATGGCCGGGTTGATGGAGGGGAAGCTGTCGGGCGAATTGATTGAGGAGATGAATAGTTCTTATGAAGTGAACTTGAACGCGCCTTATTATGCGGTGACAGTATTTTGTGCAGATATGGGAACATTGGATACGGAGAACCGCAGCCTTCTAAAGCTGTCCCTAAAGCAGATTGTAGATGAAAATATGAAGAAATCGGCAGATGTGCGCAGTTTTCTTTATTTTGATATGGTAGCGGCCATCCTGCTTTTAAATGGAATGGCAGAATTAAACAAACAGGTACAGGAAATAGATCAGGTCTGTAAAGCGGCAAAACGTCTGCTGGGAATCAATGTGACAGCCGGAGTCGGACAGGCAGTGGCACATTTGGGGAATCTGGCTGCATCCTATCAAAATGCAGTAGATGCAGCGGACTACCGAGTGCTGCTTGAGCCGAACCAGGCAATTTATATCCGGGATATCCAGCCGGCGGTCAACAGAGATTTTGTGCTTGAAGACCAGGATATCCAGAAAGTCATGCGGGCGGTGAAGCTGGGAACAAGGGAAGAAGTCAAAGCGTCAGTGGATGAAATGATGAGCCGATTTAAGACTTCCAACATATCCCTCCACCGCTATCAGGTAGCCTTGATGGAGCTTCTGACGGAGTTTCTGAAACTGGGACGCTCTTATCATCTGGATTTGGAAGAAATATTTGGGGGAAATATGGATTTCTACCGCCAGATTGCCAAGTTTGACTCCCTGGATTCTCTGGGGGAATGGCTGTATCATGTATGTATGAAGTTCCGCTCGCTTATCCGCCAGGAACAGACGGATTCTGCGAAGCTGCTGGCAGGCAAAGCGGAACAGTTTATCAAAGAAAATTATGCGGAAAGCAGCCTGTCGGTGGAAATGCTTTGTGGGCACCTGAATGTGAGCGCAGCATATTTTTCAACCATTTTCAAAAGGGAGACAGGCCAGAGTTTTGTAATGTATCTCACCCATGTCCGAATGGAAGCAGCTTTAGAGCTGCTGAATAATACACAGGATAAGACCTATGTGATAGCGGGGAAGGTGGGGTATACCGAGCCGAATTATTTCAGTTATGTATTTCGGAAGCAATATGGTATGTCTCCCACCAAATATAGAATGAGTAAGATGGAGAATCATGAGACAGAAGGTTAGGAATATTTGGGAATATATAAAGGAGCGTTACCAGACGGCGAGCATCAGTTCCATTACGGCTGTATCCTTCACAATCGTTTCCGTGATATCCCTGGGCTTTGCAGGGGTCCTGCTTTATGGCAGGTTTAGCTCCAGTACAGAGGATTTGATTGCCAGAAATAATATCCAGTTGATGAATCAGGTTAGTCTGAACCTGGAAACCAGTGTGCGCAATATGATGAGGCTTTCCAATTCCATGTATTACTGCGTCATCAAAAATGTAGATTTAGGGGGGGAGAAGCTTGACGGGGAAATGAATCTGATGTATGAGTCGAACCGGGATGATTTGGTGAGTCTGGCGTGCTTTGACGAGGAGGGAAACCTGGTAGCGGCTACGCCGATTGCCAGTTTAAAGCCTTCCGTAGAAATAACGGCGCAGAGCTGGTTTCAGAAAGCAAATGAAAAGATGGAAAACCTGCATTTTTCCACGCCTCATGTGCAGAGTATTTTTGCGGACAGTACCTCACGGTATTCCTGGGTGATTTCTCTGAGCCGTACCGTGGAGTTGACCAGGGGCGGGGAAATCAGCAGAGGAGTGCTCCTGGTAGACATGGCATACAGCGGGATTGAGCAGTTGTTTGATAAAGTAAATACAGGCGGCGCGGGTTATACGTACCTGATAGACGGAGCCGGGGAGATTATTTATCATCCCAGACAGAGAGCTATTTATTCGAACCTGAATAAAGAGAATAATCTGGAGGCTGCGAAGTATGAGGATGGAAGCCATAGGGAAAATTTTGAAGGAAACGAACGTTCCGTTACAGTGAAAACAGTGGGGTATACCGGATGGAAAATTATCAATGTGGTTCCGACAGATGAATTTTATCTGGATTTGACGCAGATGCGGCTGTTTGTTTTCTTGATTGTGGTTTTTGCAATTTTGTGTATAGCGATGCTGAATATTTTTATTTCCGGACGGATAGCGACGCCGATCCGCCGTCTGGAAGCGTCGGTCAGGGAGCTTGAGAAAGGGAATCTGAATCTCGAAATCTATGAGGATGGTTCCCAGGAAATACGGCATTTAGGGAGGACGCTCCGCTCTATGGTAGAACAAATGCAATGCTTGATGGAAGATATTGTGGTGGAACAGGAAGCAAAACGTAAAAGCGAGCTGGATGCCCTGCAGTCACAGATTAATCCGCATTTTCTTTATAATACGCTGGATTCCATTGTGTGGATGGTGGAGAGCGGACAGTATAAAGAGGCTATTTCCATGGTAACGGCGCTTTCACGGCTTTTCCGTATCAGTCTCAGTAAAGGTAAGACAATTATTACGCTGGCAGAAGAAGCAGAGCATGCAAGGAACTACATGAATATTCAGAAAGTGCGCTATAAAAACCGGTTTGAGTTTACGATGGAGATAGAGCCGGGAATCCAGCAGTACAGCACGATTAAACTTGTTATCCAGCCGATTTTGGAGAATTCTATATATTATGGCATGGAGTATATGGATGGAGATGGGATTATAAAGGTGCGGGGGTATGAGAAAGACGGCGATATCCTGGTAGATGTGCTGGATAATGGACCGGGGATGCCCCGGGAAGTGGTGGACTATCTTCTCACGGACGGAAAGCGTGTCCGTAAGAAAGGCTCCGGTGTGGGGCTTATGAATGTACACCAGAGAATCCGCCTTTATTTTGGGGAACCTTATGGTCTGGAGATTATTAGCGAGCCGGATGAAGGGACGCTGGTAAGAATCCATCTCCCCAAAACATTTGAAAGAGAGGGGAGAGAGCAGTGACAAAGAAAAACTGGCTGGCAGTGGGGATTATCGGCGGGATACTGCTTCTTCTCGCTGTTATATCTTATTTCTATATGACACAGAGAAAGATTGTACAGAAACGGGTAAATATTTCAGTGGTAGTTTATGGGAGTACTGCGGAAAGATGGGTAGCATTTAAACAGGGAGTAGACCAGGCGGCTTCTGATTTCGGAGGCATTGTGAATTTTGTGGTTCTAACAGAATCGGGCAGCAGCCGTGAGCAGATGGAACAGATTGACCGCGAGCTGGAGAACGGCGCTCAGGGAATAGCAGCGGCAGTCACGGACAGCTCCGGGATGGCAGAATATATTGGCAGTATTTCGAACAGGGTTCCGGTGGTGCTGGCAGAAAATAAGGTGGAGGGGAGCCAGGCTGTTACCTGCGTGGAAGCAAATGCCTACGAGATGGGGCAGGCATTGGCGCACCAGGCAGCGGAGGGCACGGCGAAGGAAGTGCCTGTCAGCATTGTCCTTATGGGAGAAAATAAAAGCAGTCTAAAAGAGCGTTTGGATGGTTTCCGTGCAGGATGTGCGGATGAGGGGCGGAAGATAGAGCAGAACTTTTATCCAAGCAGGGATTCCATGAGCCGTATATTGGAGAGTGGAAAGGAGAATATTTTGGTGGCTCTGGATGATTTGAGCCTGGAAATGACAGAAAAGGTTATCCGTGATTCAGAGGCGGATATCAGGCTGTACGGAATTGGCAGCAGCGAACAGATTGTATTTGCGCTGGATCAGGGATATATCGAAGGGATTGTATTTCAAAATGAGTATAATATGGGATATGAAGTGACAGACACCCTGATACAGAAAATAAGGAAAGGCGTGGCAGATGAGGCTATGGAGATAGATTTTCATCAGGCTACAGGCGCCACTCTGCACAATCCGGAAAATGAGAGGCTTTTGTACCCGATTATCCAGTGACAGGTAAGCAAAACAGGAGGGAGAAGAGGAGAATGGGAAGGAGAAAATTGTGTGGAATCGCGGCGGCAGGGGGAATGTTTTTGCTTACGGGATGTTCAGGGATTTTTGGGGATGGGACAGCGGAACCTATCCAGAGCATGAAAATAGGTATCTGTACGTATGACCAGTTTGATACGTTTATCGGGACGCTGGTGGAAGAGTTTAAAGAAGAGGCGAGGCAGAAAGAGCAGGAAACGGGAGTTACCATTACGGTAGAGGTAGTGGGAGCGGGAGGAAAACAGAATATCCAGAATGACCAGGTGGAAAGCCTTATCAATAATGGATGCGACATCCTTCTGGTAAACCAGGTGGACCGCACCGATACGACGATGGTGATTGATAAGGCAAAAAATGCCGATATTCCTGTTATTTTTTTCAACCGGGAACTGGTGCGGGAAGACTTGGAACGCTGGGAAAAACTTTACTACGTAGGAGTAAAAACCCTCGAATCAGGAGTTATGCAGGGAGAAATTGTCGTGGATTTGTGCTCAGGAGAGCAGGGCATTGCTCCCTATGACAAAAACGGCGACGGAAGGCTGCAGTATGTCATGCTGGAAGGAGAGGCAGGCCACCAGGATGCATTGATACGGACAGAGTATGCGGTTAATACGATTACGAATGCGGGCATCCGCCTGACAAAATTGGATAATGAGATAGCAAATTGGAGCCGCGCGCAGGCACAGACAAAGATGAACCAGTGGCTGGAAGAATTCGGGGACAGGATTGAGCTGGTGCTTGCGAACAATGATGATATGGCGCTGGGGGCTATTGATGCGTGGAAGGAATCAGGGAAGCCTTATATGCCTGTCGTAGTGGGGGTAGACGGCACCGAAGCGGCGCTGGACGCCATGCGGGAAGGCACCCTGGCAGGGACGGTCGTAAATGATACGGAAGGGCAGGCAAGAGGGATGATGGAGCTGGCGTATTCTCTGTATTTCCAGACGCCCCTGCCGGATGATATTGAGCTGGAAGAGGACACTTATATCCGCCTGCCCCATACGGTTGTGACGGCTGAAATGCTACAGGATTTGGAATAAATATCTATTTAGCTATTTCATTTTGCGGCAAGTTGGGTTATAATACAGAAGAACGTAGTGCGTACAAGGCACATATGTATTTCATAACAAACGGAGGTAAATAAAATGTTAGTATCAGCAAAAGAAATGTTGCAGAAAGCAAAAGCAGGTCATTATGCAGTAGGTCAGTTCAACATCAACAATCTGGAGTGGACAAAAGCAATCCTGCTCACCGCACAGGAGAATAACTCTCCGGTAATCCTTGGTGTATCTGAGGGCGCTGGCAAATATATGGCAGGATACAAGACAGTTGTAGGCATGGTAAACGGAATGCTGGAAGAGCTGAACATTACGGTGCCGGTAGCGCTGCATCTGGATCACGGCAGCTATGAAGGATGCCTGAAATGTGTAGAAGCAGGATTCTCATCCATCATGTATGACGGTTCTCACAGCCCAATTGACGAGAACGTAGCAAATACCAAGAAGCTGGTTGAAATCTGCGCAGAGCATGGAATGTCTCTGGAAGCAGAGGTTGGTTCTATCGGCGGCGAGGAAGACGGCGTTGTAGGTATGGGCGAGTGCGCAGACCCACAGGAGTGCAAGAGAATTGCAGACCTGGGAATCGATTTCCTGGCAGCAGGTATCGGAAATATCCATGGAAAATATCCGGCAAACTGGAAAGGGCTGAGCTTTGAGACACTGGATGCCGTTCAGCAGCTGACAGGGGACATGCCTCTGGTACTTCATGGAGGTACAGGTATCCCGACAGATATGATTCAGAAAGCGATCAGCCTTGGCGTAGCTAAGATTAATGTAAATACAGAGTGCCAGCTTGCATTTGCAGCAGCTACACGCGAGTACATCGAGGCAGGCAAGGATCAGCAGGGTAAGGGCTTTGACCCGAGGAAACTTCTGGCTCCGGGCTTTGATGCTATCAAAGCTACCGTGAAAGAGAAAATGGAAATCTTCGGTTCCATTAACAAAGCTTAATTTAAGAGAATTGCAAAAGAACCGCGTCCGGAAGGGGCGCGGTTTTTTCTATACTGGAGAATTGCGGTTTCAGAGAATTCATTGTTCTGAAATTAGTGCTTGCATTTTCCCCTAAAGTAGAGTATCTTATATACAGATTTTAAATCTGACAATAATACAGGCGAACGAGGGCGTTCCACCGCAGGTGGAGCGCCCTTTTGTGCGTGGCTGACAAAGAAAGGATGAGGAGATATGAGTGAAAAAGTGAATGCAGCAGCGATTTTTGGTGAAAATGTGTTTAATGACAAGGTGATGCAGGAGCGTCTGCCGAAAAAAGTTTATAAAGAATTGAAAAAGACGATTAAGGAAGGCAAGGAGCTGGATCCCGTGGCGGCGGACGTGGTGGCAGAAGCTATGAAGAACTGGGCAGTAGAGAAGGGGGCAACCCATTACACCCATATTTTTCAGCCGCTTACGGGTATGACAGCCGAGAAACATGATTCGTTTATTACGGCGCCGGGGGAGGACGGAACGGTATTGATGGAGTTTTCGGGCAAAGAGCTGATTAAAGGCGAGCCGGATGCGTCCTCGTTTCCGTCGGGGGGATTGAGGGCTACGTTTGAGGCAAGGGGATATACAGCCTGGGACTGCACTTCCCCGGCATATGTGAGGGAGGATGCGGCAGGCGCGATTCTGTGCATCCCGACAGCGTTCTGTTCTTATACAGGGGAGGCGCTGGATCAGAAAACCCCGTTGCTGCGGTCTATGGAGGCGATTAATGAACAGGCTCTCCGGCTGCTGCGCCTGTTTGGGAATACGACATCGAGAAAGGTAACCCCGTCGGTAGGGCCGGAGCAGGAGTATTTTCTGGTGGATAAGCAGAAATACTTGCAGAGGAAGGATTTGATTTTTTCAGGGCGTACCTTGTTTGGGGCTATGCCGCCGAAAGGACAGGAGCTGGACGATCACTATTTCGGAACGATCCGCCAGCGTATCGCTTCTTTTATGAAAGATGTAAACGAGGAACTGTGGAAGCTGGGCGTGTCCGCAAAGACGCAGCACAATGAGGTGGCTCCGGCGCAGCATGAACTGGCTCCGGTGTATGCGGAGGCAAATATCGCGGTAGACCACAACCAGGTGGTTATGAAAACTTTAAAAAAGACAGCCTGCCAGCATGGTCTGCAGTGCCTGCTTCACGAAAAGCCTTTTGCGGGAGTAAACGGTTCCGGGAAGCACAACAACTGGTCAATTACTACGGATGACGGTATTAATTTGCTTGATCCGGGGAAAACCCCTCATGAGAATATACAGTTCCTCCTGGTTCTGACCTGCATTCTGAAAGCCGTGGATAAACATGCGGATTTGCTGCGTGAATCTGCGGCAGATCCTGGAAATGACCACAGGCTGGGAGCAAATGAAGCGCCGCCGGCCATTATTTCGGTGTTCCTGGGCGAGCAGCTTGAAGATGTGCTGGAGCAGCTTATCAGCACCGGGATGGCGACCCACAGTTTAAAGGGAGGCGTACTGGAGACAGGGGTTAAGACACTCCCCAGCCTTGCAAAAGATGCTACGGACAGGAACAGGACTTCCCCCTTTGCATTCACAGGTAACAAATTTGAGTTCCGTATGGTAGGTTCCAGAGATTCCATTGCAGGGCCGAACATTGTACTGAATACGATTGTGGCGGAGGCATTTGCAGATGCTTGTGATATTCTGGAAAAGGCAGATGATTTTGATATGGCAGTGCATGATCTGATTAAAAAGCAGGCAACGGATCATCAGCGCGTGGTATTTAACGGAAACGGCTACTCGGATGAATGGGTAGCGGAGGCAGAGAGAAGAGGGCTTCCGAATATCAAATCCATGGTAGAGGCGATTCCGGCGCTTGTCAGTGAAAAGGCAATAGAAGTGTTTGGGCGTTTTGGGGTGTTTACGAAGGCAGAGCTGGAGTCACGCGTGGAGATTAAATATGAAAACTACGCAAAGGCCATCAATATTGAGGCAAAGACGATGATTGATGTAGCCGGAAAACAGATTATCCCGGCAGTGATATCTTATACAAAAAAACTGGCGGATACCGTAAACTCTGTGACGGCAGCAGGAGCAAGGGCAACGGTTCAGGCAGAGCTGCTGTGCGAGGTAAGTACATTGCTGGAAGAAACGAAAGCGGCGCTGGGGAAATTGGTACAACTAGATGCAGAAGCAGCGCAGAAAGAGGAAGGAGCAGCTCAGGCAGCATTTTTCCATGAGGTAATCATGCCTGCCATGACAGAGCTCCGCACACCGGTTGACAAATTGGAAATGCTGGTGGATAAAGAGGTATGGCCGATGCCTTCTTACGGGGATTTGCTGTTTGAAGTATGAAAGCAGATTCAGGTGTGAACAGTTCTGCTAAGGTTTGCTTGCTTTTTCGGAAGATTTGCGGTATTATGCCTATGACAAAGTGACAGAGGTATGTGAATCGTGGAGGTTAAGATGAGCGATAAGATGAATGTGGCGGAACTTTTCGGGCAGAATGTGTTCAATGATAAGATTATGAGGGAGCGTCTGCCTAAAAAAGTGTATAAGGAACTGCATAAGACGATAGATGACGGAAAAGAACTGGACCCTATGACCGCAGAAGTAGTGGCGGGCGTGATGAAAGACTGGGCGGTGGAAATGGGCGCGACCCATTACACCCACTGGTTCCAGCCACTGACAGGCTTTACCGCAGAGAAACATGACGCGTTTATTACCGCACCGGACAAGGAAGGAAGCGTACTTCTGGAGTTTTCCGGAAAAGAGCTGATAAAGGGAGAGCCAGATGCCTCTTCTTTCCCGTCCGGCGGTCTGCGTGCTACTTTCGAAGCCAGGGGGTATACAGCCTGGGACTGTACCTCCCCGGCATTTGTTAGGGAGGATGAAGCCGGAGCGATTCTCTGTATTCCAACTGCGTTTTGTTCCTACACAGGGGATGCGCTGGATCAGAAAACACCGCTGCTGCGTTCTATGGAGGCTGTTCAGAAGCAGTCCCTGCGCCTGATTCGCCTGTTTGGAAATACCACGTCGAGAAAGGTGACCCCATCTGTGGGAGTAGAGCAGGAATATTTTATCGTAGACCGTAAGAAATATCTCAAGAGAAAAGATTTGATTTTCACAGGGCGCACCTTGTTTGGAGCTATGCCTCCCAAGGGACAGGAGCTGGATGACCATTATTTTGGGGTGATTCGTCCGAAAATTGCAGCTTTTATGCGGGATGTGAACCGGGAACTGTGGAAACTGGGCGTCTCGTCAAAGACACAGCACAATGAGGTGGCGCCGGCACAGCATGAAGTTGCGCCGATTTATGTTCAGTGCAATGTGGCTGCCGACCATAACCAGATTATTATGGAGACATTGAAACGGGTAGCCGAAGAGCATGGGCTGCAGTGTCTGCTCCATGAGAAACCTTTCGCGGGAGTGAACGGTTCAGGCAAGCATAACAACTGGTCGCTGACTACGGATGACGGCATTAACCTGCTGGAGCCGGGAAAGACCCCTCATGAAAATTTTCAGTTTCTGCTGATTATCATGTGCATTCTCCGGGCGGTGGACCGCCATGCGGATTTACTGCGGGAATCTGCAGCAGATGTAGGAAATGACCATCGCCTGGGAGCAAATGAGGCGCCGCCTGCGATTATTTCCGTATTTCTTGGGGAGCAGCTGCAGGATGTGATGACGCAGCTTATCAGCACAGGTACGGCTACTCATAGTTTAAAGGGCGAGAGGCTTCATACGGGCGTAAAGACTCTGCCTGATTTTACAAAGGATGCTACGGACAGGAACAGGACGTCTCCATTTGCATTTACCGGAAATAAATTTGAGTTCCGTATGGTAGGCTCCCGGGATTCGGTGGCGGAGTGCAATGTGGTAATCAATACGATTGTGGCGGAAGCTTTTTCTGAGGTGTGCGATGTGCTGGAGAAAGCCGAGGACTTTGAGCTGGCGGTACATGACTTGATTAAAGAGCTGGCGGTGAAGCATCAGCGTATCGTGTTTAACGGAAACGGCTATTCCGAGGAATGGGTAGCAGAAGCAGAGAGAAGAGGGCTGCCCAATATTAAGTCTATGGTGGAGGCGATTCCGGCGCTGGTAACAGACAGGGCAGTGGAACTGTTTGGAAAATTCGGCGTATTTACCAGGGCGGAGCTGGAGTCCCGTGTCGAAATCCAGTACGAGGGTTATGCAAAGGCCATTAACATTGAGGCAAGGTCGATGATTGACATTGCCAGCAAGCATATTATTCCGGCGGTTATGCGCTTTGCCAGAAATGTGGCGGGAACGGCGAACGAAATCAAACAGGCAGGGGCAGATGCGACAGTACCCATGAATCTGCTCAGAGAGACAACGCAGCTTTTATCAGAGACGAAAATGGCGTTAGCGAAGCTGGAGGAGATGACCGACACCGCGGCGGCAATGCCTGCAGGAAAGGAACAGGCAGAATACTATCACAGGAAAGTATGCGCTGCTATGGAAGAGCTGCGTGCTCCGGTAGACAGACTGGAGATGCTTGTGGATAAAGAAGAGTGGCCGATGCCGTCATATGGGGATTTGTTGTTTGAAGTATAAAAAATGCCCTGAAAAGGGAGGATGCCAGACAGTTTTCTGTCTGGCATTATTATGAAAAAGTTTATTCGAAAGTATACTATAAAATATCATCTTTGATAGTCTTAGTATAAAGGCTACAAATGAAGAAAAAATGAGAGTAAAATGAAAGTTTTTTGAATGATAAATGAATAAAATATGAACGGGGGAGGGAAAACGTGCAAGAGCGTGTATGATGTAAAGAATGCATAAAAAATGCATAAAAAACAGAAATTTTTCCTTTCTTTTTTTGTGGTTTTATATTAAAATGTATTGTAAGGCTATAGATACCGACTTGTTTTTGTAAGATTTGTGCAATGACAGGGAATGATAAAACTAAATGAAAGAGAGGGAATGTCATGATATCAAATCAAGTTCTGCAGACAACGCTTGAAGGGATAAAAACTATCTCAAGAATTGACTTGAGCGTTATTGATCTGGAAGGAAATGTTTTGGCGGCAACATTTCCCGAAACAGAGGAGCTGGGGACATCAATCGCCGCATTTGCTGATTCGCCGGCCGAGAGCCAGACAGTACAGGGAAATCAATTTTTTAAGGTATTTGATGAAAATCAGCTGGAGTATGTGCTGCTGGCAAAAGGAAGCAGCGATGATGCATACATGGTAGGGAAAATGGCGGCATTCCAGATACAGAACCTTTTGGTGGCGTATAAGGAACGCTTTGATAAAGATAACTTTATTAAGAACTTGCTGTTAGATAATTTGCTTCTGGTGGATATTTATAACAGGGCGAAAAAGCTCCATATCAGCACGGAAGTGCGGCGTGTGGTATTTCTTTTGGAGACTGAGCATGATAAAGACGGGGTATCGCTGGAGAGTGTGCGGACGATTCTGGGAAATAAGCCCGGTGATTTTGTTACTGCTGTGGACGAGAAAAGTATTATTGTAGTCAAAGAGCTGGAGGCGGAAGAGGGTTATGCCCAGATGAACCAGGCGGCACAGAGTATCCTGGAATGCCTGCCGCAGGAAAAGCGCAGGGAATCCCCTATTGCGTATGGTACGATTGTGAATGAAATTAAAGAAGTATCCCGCTCTTACAAAGAGGCCAGGATGGCGCTGGATGTAGGAAAGATTTTCTTTGATGAGAGGGATATCATCGCATACAGTTCCCTGGGGATAGGGCGCCTGATCTATCAGCTCCCAATTCCTCTGTGCAAGATGTTCATACGCGAAATTTTTGATGGGAAATCGCCGGACGATTTTGACGAAGAGACGCTGACGACGATTAACAAGTTCTTTGAGAACAGCCTGAATGTGTCAGAGACTTCGAGGCAGCTTTATATCCATAGGAATACGCTGGTGTACCGGCTGGATAAGCTGCAGAAAAGCACGGGGCTGGACTTGCGGGTGTTTGAGGATGCGATTACGTTTAAGATTGCCCTGATGGTTGTCAAGTACATGAAGTATATGGAAAACATGGACTATTAAGGGAAGCTGCTGCAGAATGGCCGGGACTGTTCTGCGGCAGTTTCTTTACCCTGCGGACAGGGTTTTCCGTGTGGCATTTCGATTGGCTGTGCAGGCATAAAATGAAAAAAAGGATATATAGTAGAGTAAAGCAAAGGAGTTAGCAGTATGGAGAGAAATGATAAATTTAAGACAGGTTTCCTGAGCGGGCTGTGTGCGATGCTGGTGATAGCAGGCATCGTTCTTTTTGCGAGAGGCGAGGTGATTAAGCAGGAGAACGCCGCTTTGAAGGCGCAGAAAGAGGCAGAAGCGCAAGCTTCTGACGGATTGTATCTCGATCAGGAAAGGGTGGAGCGGAAGCTTGCGAATATAGAAAGTATTATTAACCAGTACTATTTGGATGAAATTGACCGGGAAGAAGTAGAAAGCTGGATGTACAAGGGACTTGTTGCGGGGCTGGGAGATACGTATGCGGCATATTATACGAAGGAAGAGTTGGAAAAGACGGAGGAAGCCAGCAGCGGCGCTTACAATGGGATAGGAGCGGTAATGACCCAGAATCGTACCACGGGAATGGTGGTGATTGTGCGCTGTTATGAAGGGACGCCGTCGGCAGAATCCGGCCTGCTGCCTGGGGATGTCCTGTATTCTGTGAATGATACGCAGGTGACAGGAATGGATTTAACAGAAGTGGTATCCATGATTAAGACGGAGCCGGGGGATACGGTGAAGATTGAAGTAGCCCGGGAGGGTGAGGAAGATTACCTGTCCTTTGATGTGCCAAGAGCGCCTATTGAAGTACCTACGGTAGAGTATGAGATGCTGGACGGTAAAATAGGCTATATTGAAATCGTGGAGTTTGATACCGTGACGGAGGCGCAGTTTAGCAATGCTCTGGATGATTTGGAAGAACAGGGTATGGAAAAACTGATTATTGACTTGCGGAACAATCCGGGGGGCGTTTTGGGGACGGTGTGCAATATGCTGGAGCAGATTCTTCCCAAGGGATTGATTGTGTATACAGAGGATAAAAACGGGAACCGAACAGAGTATAAATCAGACGGAAGCCATGAATTTAAAAAGCCGCTGGCAGTTCTGGTAAACGGCAACAGCGCCAGCGCGTCAGAAATCTTTGCAGGAGCAGTAAAAGACTACGGCATCGGAACCCTGGTGGGAACAAAGACCTTTGGGAAAGGCATTGTGCAGCGGATTATCAGCCTGAACGACGGGACGGGAATTAAACTAACGGTGGCAAAATATTTTACACCGAAAGGGAATGACATTCATCAGGTGGGGATTGAGCCGGATGTAGAAGTAGAACTGGATGAAGCTTTAAAACAGAAGGTCACGATAGAAAAATCAGAAGATAACCAGCTTCAGAAAGCAATAGAAATTTTGGGACAGACAGGAGAAGGACAATGACGGAGAAGATAATTTTTAGAGAAATGCTGAGTGAAATCAAGGAGCTTGCAGATAAAAAAGGAAACTGCCTGACGGTAGAAGAGATTAATGAATTTTTCTCTAACGCGCATTTAAAGGAAGAGCAGCTTTCCATGATTTATGAATATCTGGCAGGTCAGAAGATAGAAGTACAGGGCTATGAACCAAAAGGCGGCGGGGAGGCCGCAGCCCCCGGCTCCCGCGGGGATGCAAGTCTGACGGAGGATGCCTGCATGGAAATGTATCTGGCGGATTTGCAGGGAATTTTCCGGGTACCGGATGCGGAGGAAGAAAAGCTTTTCCTTTTGGCGGCAGCCGGGGATGGGGCGGCAAGGGAAAAGCTGGCTGAGCTTTACTTGAACATGGTGTGTGAGATATCCCACACGTATGCTTACGGCGGGCTTCCGGTTAGCGATTTAATCCAGGAGGGAAATATGGCGCTGGTACTGGCTCTTGGCAGGCTGGAGGTCATGGATAACCTGCAGGCATACAGAGAGTTTCTTTATCAGGCTGTGAGCCGGGCGATGGAAGAAGCGCTGGCGGAGCAGCAGGGATGGAAAGATATGGATAAGAAAATCGCTGAGAGGGTGAATCATTTGGGGGAGGCGGTGCGGAACCTGTCCCGCGATCTGGGACGTAAGGTTTCGATGGAAGAGCTGTCAGTGTACCTGGAAATGCCGCTGGAAGAAATACGTGATATCCTCAGGATGGCGGGGGATGGAATAGAAGTCGGATAATCATGAAAAGAAAAAGCTCCCTGCACGGCAGATTATTCTGTGTCAGGAAGCTTTTTAAATTATTTTGCCGCCTTTTGTGAGGTATTTCTCTGGGCAGAAGCTTTAATCTTTTAGAGAAGAACTATCTTCGTCCAGGGGGGCGTCTTGGATTTCCGGGAGATAGAGATGAACTTTATCAATCCGGTTTTTGTCTACAGTATCTACGACCATGCGGATATCGTGTCCATCCACAATAAATTCCCCGGCATGGGGCAGGTGGTCTAAACGTTCAATGACGTACCCCCCGACAGAATCATAATCTTCGGAATCCAGCGTAAGGCCCAGGGCATTGTTTAAATCGTCTAATTTCAGAGAACCCTCTACAATATATTCCCGTTCCCCGATTTCACGGATTAATTCTTCTTCATCTTTGTCATATTCATCCCGGATTTCACCCACGATTTCTTCAAGAAGATCTTCCAGAGTAATCAATCCGGCGGTAGCGCCGTATTCATCCAGTACAATGGTAAAATTAATGGAATCTTTCCGCATTTCCATCATTAGTTCGGAGGTTTTCTTAAATTCATAAGTAAAATATGGTTCCCGCAGCAGGCTGCGAAGGTTAAATTCCCGGGAAGAGTCATGTACCAGCAGGTCTTTTACATTAAGCACGCCGATAACATTGTCCGTGCTGCCCTCATATACAGGAAGCCTTGTGAATTTCTCACGCCGGAAAACGTCCAGCATTTCTTCGTACGTACTTTCTACATCAAGGAAGGTCATATCTACCCGGGGAACCATGATATCTTTTGCCAGAGAGTCCCCGAAGTCAAAAACATTGTATATCATCTGCCGTTCTTCACTTTCAATTACGCCGTCCTCGTGGCTTACATCCACGATAGTACGCAGTTCATGCTCGGTCATGGAAGGCGCCTTTGCAGAAGGATCCACCCGCAGAAGCGTGAGTACGAGAAACGCCAGCTTATTGATAATGAAAATAGCAGGTGTCAGTATTCTCATGAGGAATAAAATAGAGCCTGCGTATAGGCGTGCCATTTTGTCAGAATGGATCGTTGCGAGCGTTTTGGGGGTAATCTCACCAAAGATTAGGATGATTATCGTAAGCGTCCCGCTGGCAAAGGCGATGGCGGCGCTTCCCCAGAGATTTAATGCCAGGGTAGTAACCAGGGAGGCGGCAGAAAGGTTTACAATGTTATTCCCTATTAGAATAGCGCTCAGCATCTTTCCGGAGTCCTCCGTTGCTTTCAGAACGGTTTTTGCCCGTTTATCTCCTTCATCAGCCAGTGCTTTAAGTTTTATTTTGTTTGCCGTGGTGAGGGAAGTTTCCGCAGAAGAGAAAAAAGCGGAAAGAAGCACCAGGATTATCAGTATAAAAAATTGTATCGCAGACGTTGCGTCCAAAAATCATCATCTCCTTTTTGATAGCAATATACCGTATTTTATGTATGATTGCAAGAAGTCAAAAATAATGCAAAAAAAACTTAACATATACGTAATAAAGGGTTGTAAAATGTGACAGAACTATGATATAATTAGCCCTGATAAAAAGCTTTTATATAACTGCCTGGTATACAGACAGATCAGACAGGTCGTTTTAAAGGGTTGTAAAGAACTGGAGGAGGAAAATGGTCATGAGGAAAAGATACAGAGCTCTGGCGCTGGCTTTGGCGGGCGTATTGGTGCTGGCTTCAATGCCGGTCAGGGCAGAGGGATATACTGCCTATGCCGGCGGGAACGGTTCCTGGGAGAACAGCGGAATGACGGCAGAAAGCCCGCTGGATTCTATCTATGAGGCGCAGAAGCTGCTGCCGGAAGGCGGAACGATTTTAGTGACTGGCACGATTTATATTACAGGGGAGAGCAGCTATTCACTAAATGACGGGATTACACTGCAGGCTGCGGAAGAGCTTGACGGTCCGATTTTCGCGGTAGAGGAGGGCGGCAGCCTGACGCTTAATAATATTGTAATAATTGGTAATGGCAGTACAGTAATTTCAAATAGAGGTATCCTAAAGCTTGATGACAGCGTGTCCCTGCAGGTGAAAGGCGGGGAAGGCGTAGGATGTGTATACACAGGTGAAGGGGGAGCTACTTACCTGAATGAAGAGCTGGTGGCAGGCGATGCCGTGCAGGATGGGGAGCCGGGCATGGAGGAGAGTGAAACCGGAAACGAAGTACAGGACGAGACAGGCGAAAGCGGCGGAAAAGATGAGGAAACCGCGCAGACGGAAGAGGCCGTAAGTACGGAAACAGGGGAGACGGCTGTTCCTGACGAGACGGAGAAGGTTACCTCATCCGATAAAGAAACGGACGAAACAGAAAATACGGAAGAGGATAACAATACAGAAACAGAGAAAAATCCTGAGGGAACAGAGAAAGATACGGAAGAGTCAGGTGAAACCAACGCGACAGAAGGAGAAACAGCTGAGACGGATGAAACGTCCGCGACAGAAGTGAAGCCGGAAGAGACAGAAAAACTTCCGGAAGCAGACAAGAAACCGGATACAGTTCCGGAAACTGAGAAAAAACCGGAAGAGACAAAGCAGCCGGAAACAGCCCAGACAGAGAAGAATGACGGTGCATCCGGAGTAGAGCAGGGAATAAAAGAAGAGAAGGAGCCAGTACGCAGGAAAGCTGTAGAAACGGTTACGGACGCTATTATCGCCCTGAATATCCATTCCAGAGAGGATGTGGGCAGCCTGCTTCCGGTATCACAGGCATATGACGGATTGACTGCGGCAGAAAAGCAGGCTGTTCCGAATCATGTGAGACAGCTTCTGGAATCAGCGAAGGAGATGGCGGCAGCATATAACCATACACAGCTTGGCGTGAGCGTATACGGAAATCTTCCCTGGTATGTACAGTTCCGGGTGAAGCTGACAGACGTGGGCAAGAAAGAAGAAAACGGGCTGAAAGTACTGGTGCCCTATGAGCTGACACTCTGGAACCTATATACGGATTCCGTATATACCCTTCCGGAAGGAGAGACGGTAACAGTCACCATGCCGGTTCCGGATGTAGAGATTGACGGAGAATTTACCGTTTTCCATTACAAGGCAGACGGCTCCGTAGAGACGATTAAACCGGTAATCCACGGAAATATGATGAGTTTTGAGACAAGTTCCTTCAGCCCGTTCAGCGTGGCAGGAAGTACTCTGATAGCAGGAATCGGCATTGGAAGCGGAACTCCCGGCAACAGCGGAAATAATAGTACAAACAATGGAAACAGTCCCGCCGGGAACGCGCCATCGAAGAACGACGCCCCATCCACCAATAGCAGCACAGAGAAGACCTACAACAGTCCGGGAGGAAATTATGTGGCGGCCGCGGCAAATACATCCGATACTACCAATGCATTTCCGGCGGCAGCAGCCGGAGCTGCGGCATTGTTTGTGATAATTGGGATTACAGTAAGAAAGAGAAGATGGCTAGATTGAGTCAGCTCCCCGGTCGGTCTGTACAGATACAGGATTTCCTGTAGCTGTACAGGCCTTTTTGATGTGGTGAAGAAAATACCTGAGAGATTACGTGTAAATTACGGTTTGTCGGGGAGTTTGTCTCTTACCCCAGATAGTCACGGAACCGATAGTCCCCATGTTTATGCCGGACGCCGGGAAGCCTGCCGCATATCCCACACGGACGGGGACAACGTTCCGTCGAACTAGCCGCTAACTACAACTAAATACGCTCAGGAGAGCCTTCGCGCATAAGTCTCCGTAAAGCGTGGATTTCGCCTCCACTAAAAGCGTCTCCTGAGTGTCCGCCTAGGGATATGCGGCAGGCTTCCCGGCTGGGTGACGGCTGGCATTACGGGGATGCACGGCTGCGTGGACTGTTTCGGCGGCAACGAAACTGCTGGAAGTTCCCGTCTCGGAAATTGTACAACTAGGCGGACTATTTTTGTGGCAGGACTGCTGATATTGCGAAAGCTGTCAGCTATGCAGACTCCCGACGCAAGTACTGGACTCCCCGATAAATCGTCAATACTTACGGTTAAGCGCATAAACAGCGCCATTTGCCGTGCCTTATAGCATGGTAGTTCCATACAGCCATACGCCCATATAACGCCAGTCTCCAGTAGTTTCGCTATAATCGGAACAGTCTACGCAGCCACAGTTCCCCTGCCGCCAGCCGACACACAGCCGGGGCACCTGCCATATATCCCTAAGCGGACACTCAGGGGACGTTCTTAGCAG
>NZ_CALPCM010000026.1:0-43284 GCF_943193015.1 Hominisplanchenecus murintestinalis | reverse complement strand
TACAGATTCCATGTCTTATATTCTTCATCTTTTCCCCTGTACGTATCCTGGCTGGTAAACCTCCCATCCTGCGGGTCGTAATACCTTGCATTAAGATAGTACAACCCCGTGCTTTCATCATAAATACCGCCTGTATAGCAGATTTCATTCTCCACATCCTCCGCCGCATATATGACCGTCTCGCCAAAGTCCGTATAACGGTAAGCGGCCGCACAGCTTCCGTCCGGCTTTATCAGACTGGTTGTGCTGCCCTTTAAATCTTTTCCACTGGTGAGGTATTCCCCGGCGCAGCTCCCCGTATACCTTCCAGATGCGATGACGTTGCCCTCCAGCCCATACAGGTTGAAGCTGCTTTTGTTCCCTTCCGCGTCCGTAGTCGCCTGGACTGCTGTCCCCTGGTAGTAGTAGTTTGTGGTTTTCCCGTCTTCTGTTTTTTGGATACGCTGGCCGCTGCCGTTATAGCGGTTTGTCTGGGTTAAGACAGCTTCCCCTTTTTCTTTCCGGACGGCCTGTACCATGCGATTCCCCACGTCACCGGCATACTCCATGCTTTTCTCCAGGATGCTGTCTGTCTCACTTTTCAGGTTGCCGTTGGCGTCATAGACATAACTCCTGTCAGACAGTACTATGATTTCCTTTGTCTTGTTAGCAGTAAGCATCCGGTTCAGGCTGTTGTAAGTACTTCTGGTGGTTTCGCCGCCTGTGGTTTCGGTCAGGATATTTGAATTCTTGTCATACGTATATCCATAGGATTCCGTGGCCTTCCCAGGAGACGCGCTGTCGCTGTACTCCATTCCTATTACACGGTTCAGGGTATCGTAAGCATATGTTTTTCGGATATAGCTCTGGGAATCGCCCTCCGCAAAACCCCGGTAATCCCTGATTTCGCTTACTTTCCCATCCGCTGTGTAAAAATATGCGCAAATCAGGTTCTTCTCCCCGCTGTCCATCCCCGCGTAAACGGATTCCAGCCAGCCTTTTTTATCGTGGTGCTTTCTATTGTAGAAAGGATGCCCCCTGTTCCGTCCTTATTATTTTCTTTATATTAATTCCACACACTCCTCAAGCGATTGCCTGACAAAAACGAGCTTAACTCCTTTTCCCAAATATCCATATTTACGGCGCCGTCAAACATAACTTTGCATACATATTCTTCCCCATCCAGGGTAACTCCCCCCTCCAACACTGGAAACGGATTTTCCCCTGTCGCCACTGTATCTTCCGTTACCTCAAACCAAAACTCTCCTGACTTTGATATCCATTTCGCTGGTTCATAATCAAAGGGATGTTCCCCTTGTAGTAAACGGTAGCATGAGGAAAGTAAACATACCACGCATAAACACAAAACACTCAGAAACATTCGTTTGTTCCCTCTGCTGCTCATTACAAACCTCCCATTATTTTGCAGACATATATTTTTATACTGCTATCCTATTCTCTTTCATTACTCGCTGCCGCATAATTACTCCATATTTTTCTATCCCTAAAATCAGTTTCCGGCTCTTTGTCTGCTCTTCCATATGGATACCTGAAAAATTCTATCCTCTGATATTCGGAATAATGCTTACTCAGTTTATCCACATCCAGAATTAACTTTTGGGGCATAAGCTTTTTCGATTGATATCCAGATGGCTTATATCCATAATATCCGGAAATTATTAATCTTCCATAGTCAATTTTATCTTCGTCCACATCATTCTCTAAAAAATAAAGCTGACCTGTTGACAGTCTTATCTTACAGAGTTGTTCCTCTCCACTTATTACAATTCCCCCTTCATATATCGGCGCACCTTCTTTATCTTTCTTTTGCATTTCCCCTTCAACTTTGAACCAGACATCCCCCGATTTAGTTTTCCATACAGCAGAACCATAATATTCCGGAGCCTTTGGCAGTGCAGAACCCGTTCCCATTTTAGACAAAAAACCAAGAGTTGCAAGCACGAATACGGTTATTCCCAGGAATCCCGCAAACATATTACATATTTTCCTTTTCATCTACCATCTCCTGTCTATTGCAAATCATTAGCTCCTATTATCCACCACCAGCCCTTTCCACCATTCTTCTCTGTCATTTCTTGCTTGTCCGAAGGCTGCCTTATAAAAATAATCTTCTCATGTTGAAAATACTCACCTACTTCGTTTACTGATACCTTTACTTTGTTAGGCGAAAACTTACATCTTCCTACCACCAACATCGGCGGAATCGGAATTGGATGCCCTTCATTTTCCCATTCCAAATCACGCATATACTGTACCCAGACATTTTTGTCCCAAAAGATAACGCTTACATAACTGTCAAATTCCACCTTGCATTCATACGTCTTGCCATCTATGACAGCTCCGCCATCTAAGAGCGGATACCAATTTCCCTCCCTGGCCATAGTATCCTCTGTTACCTCAAACCATAAGTCACCCGATTCTGAAACCCACTTTGCAGGCGGATAATCATAAGGTCTCTGACCATGCGGCAGATTCTGACATGAGCAAACCATAACAGCCATGCACAAACACACAACTCCTGGCAACAATTTTTTTCTAATATTAAACATCCCTGACCTCCACTTTATGTCTATATCCCTACAAGTTACCACCACAATCTCGGATTTTTTACCCCTACAATAGCTAACCTTGTACACCCATTTTTCTTCAAACATCTCATATACTGCGAAAGTGTTATATAATCTCCATCATAATCTTTCAATCCATGGTTATAAAACTTATATCTTCTTCCGTTCCTTCCCCGGATTCCAGCCACATAATGTGCAGACCAGCTATCCCACTTAAATAGCGTAATAATAGCTCCTGAACGACCCGCCACACTCTGCCATCCCCCTATATACCTCTGCTTTACACTCTTAAATCTATTTTTTAAATATCTTCTAAGCGCTTTTGGCTCAAACCCCAGCTTTCCTACAACATCCCATGCACTTCTTATAAGGCTTAACACCCGCTCTACTCCACATCCATATATAGAATCTATCAAATTAAATAAGCCAGCTCTGTTCATATCCTGTAACACATCGCTAAAGCTTCCCCTATAAGCATAGGCTGTCATTACATTGTACACAGCTATCGCTCCGCATCCATTCTCCCAAACATTTCCAAATATCCCTACCCGCATTTGTTTCATTGGTGTGCCATCAACCAAAACATCTGCCCCCTGTTCCGTTATATACCTCGGCTTATGCCCATCCACATCCGCAAAGTTCACCGGGTCGCCCGCGCAGTAAGCATACAGATGCAGCGATGACGGATTTTTCACCTCGCCCCGATAGGAGTCTTGTGAAAGGAATCTTCTATTTTCCGGTTCATAGTACCTTGCATTCAGGTAATATTTGCCTGTCTGGCTGTCATACACGCTTCCTGTATAGCAAAATTCAGAAAACAATTCTGTACCGCCCACCTGCGTTTCCCCAAAAACATCATATTTATAATTTTGTACCGCTGTCCCATCAGGTCTAACAATTGCCGTAGTACTTCTCCTGCCATCTTTCCCATAGAAGAAGCACGTCCCTGCATCTTCCCCCTGGCATTTCACAGATGCCGCTACATTATTTTCACCTTTAAGCAGATGGAGATTAACGATTGTATCATTTTCATCTGCCGTAGCATATACCGCAGAATCCTGATAATAGTAATTGGTTACTTTGCCATTTTCTTTTTTCTGTATCCTCTGGCCATTTCCATTATATTTGTCTTCCTGCTGCACCGATATCTCGCCGCCTTCACTCAGAGTCTGTTTTACCATCTGGTTTCTGATATCATACTCCATGTCCGTCCGTATCCCCTGTGCTACATCTTCCTCGTACACCAGGTTCCCTCTTGCGTCATACTGATAAGCACATTGTGATTCTGTCTGCCCACCCTTTTGCTTTCGGGAAAGCACAAGCTGGTTCAGGCTATTGTATGTCCTGAATACTGTTCCATCTCCATTTACCTCGCTCAGTATGTTTCCGGCCTTGTCATAAGTATAAACACTTTCCTCACTGATTCCTGTTTTCCTGTTTCTTACTGCCACCTTTTTCAATCTTCCAAAAGCATCATACTCATAACTGCACAGTTCATCTGTCTGCTCTTCTTCACTCATCCCCGGATAGTAGCAGTATCTGTCCTCTGTCAAAATACGGCCGTTTTTATCATAGGTATACCTGTAAGCTTCCAGGCAGTTTGTTATCTCTTCACTGTCATAATAAGAAATCCCTGCTACTCTCGAAAATTCATCATAAGAATATTTCTTGTAAATCACTTTTTTCGACTTTCCATCTAAAAATCCCATATGAATTGTTTCTGAATCCAGATTTCCTATCCCGGTATAACGATAACTTGAAATTATTTCCTCTCTTCCGTCTTCCATGATAGCCCTGTCTTCTATCCGATGGTTATTTTCATCATACACATATTTCATGCCTTTTATTTCACTGTTTCTGCTGGCAGGATACCAAACTGTTTCCAGGCGTCCGTCCAAATCATAGGAATATACCATCCGGTACTCCCTGAGCTTTTCCTCTCCCGGCACATCACTTCCACTGTATTCTGCCACTCCGGTTAGCTGCCCCAGACCGTCATATGTGTAATCTGTGTAGCGGAAACGGTGTTTCTGCCCATTTTCCACCTCAAAATCTTCCATTACTAAAAGACTCCCCTGCTCTGAATATGCATATTTTGTCTCCAGCGTCTGGATTCCCGCAGATGTAAAGCAGGACTCTGAAATCATCCTGTTATTCGCGTCATATTGGAATGTTTTATAAGTTCCGTCTGCATATACTTCTTTGTTCAGGTTCTCTTTATCATCATATTGATAAGTTGTTACAATGGGCGCCAGACTTCCATCACCTAAGTCTGCCGATTTAACCTTATTCCCTTTTGCGTCAAAATACTCTTTACTCACATTCCCGTTGGCATCCATTATCCATGAACTGGTAGTCCCATCTGCTTCCAGAATGTCGGTTTTGTGAGAAATCACATGTTCCTCCCCTGCTCCATCACTTTGGCGGACTTCTTTTAAGGCGCCCAGGTTTTCATAGACATACTCTGTTATGTTACCCTCCCCATCAGTCACAGATGTCTGATGTTTCATTACGTCATATGTACTGCTCGTAACAATGGAATCCTCCGTCGCCATCCATGCTCCTGTAGCTTTATCTTTGCCGGGGTTCAAAATCGTGGCAGTCACATTCCCTGACGCGTCATACAGGTTGACTGTAACGGAACCTTTTTCCTCTCCATCTGCCGATGTAATATTTTGAACAGTTACCTGTCCATTCTTATCATATTCATTCCGTAGCATCATGCCGCCTGACAATGTTTTCACTGTTTTGCCTGCCTGGTCTGTATATGTTTCTGATACAGTTCCTCCGGGGCTTTGCTGTTTCTGTATTGCGATGAGCACAGGTTCAGATTCTTCCTCCCATTCATATCCATAAGATGTTTTCCAAATCCGCCTGTCTGAATCTTTTACCTGTTCTTTTTGGAGAAGACGGTTTCTTGCATCATATGTATACACCTGTTTCATGCCATCCCTCCCCGTCTCCTGTAGCAGGGTTCCATTCTCGTCATAAGTATTGGAGGTTGTATAAATCTTTCCATTTTCGTCATATTCTACAGAAATTTCCCGCCCCATAAAATCATATGTATAAGAAGCTTTATTTCCCACGCCATCATCTGTATAAATCAATCTTCCCATTCTGTCATATTTATTCACTGAAACTGTGCTTTTCCCATCAGCAGTTTCTGTAATTGTTTCTGTCTTTACCCCATCTTCACCATAAGAATACTCATGCGTCGTTGTAGTTGTCAGATAGCCTTCTGTTCCATCCTCTGCCTCTACTTTCTGTTTCTCCACAGTTTCTTTCTCCTCTCCTGCAAATTCATTGTCCTGACCATAGTATTCAATCTGGATAGTGTCGCCTGTTATAAGGTCTTCCTCCCATATTTCATTTCCATACTCGTCATATTCGAAGTACTCATCTTCATATATTTCATCATCCCATTCCTCCGTGATTCTGCTTGGCAAATCATCTGCATACTCATTTTCCTGGTTTGCATATTCATAGGTAACCTTTGTATCGTCTGCACTGATCTCCTGCGTCGGATTCATATCCTGTTCTGAGTCATAGATTGTCTCCTCTTTTCTTTCTATAACCTTTGTGACTATCTTCCCATCGCACAGCTCCTGATATTCCACCATAGACGAACTGATTTTTGGCAAATTGTCCTCATATGTATATGTAAACTCCTTATCATTCAAATCTTTTCTGTAAAGGACATTTCCCAAACGGTTGCTTTTTATTGTCTCCCCTTTTCCATACTTTCCATCCAGTCCTTTTTGTATCGTTGTTAAATATGCATAATCCCCGTTTTCTATATTTTCATACGTAAAACGTACAGACTCCTGTTTCCCATTTACTTCTGGATACAACAGTTCTTTTACCTTTTTATCCTGATAAATAATCGTATAAGGATTTCCTTTTGCATCATGAATCACAGACAGCTTTCCCTGCCCATCATATTCATATACATAAGACACACTCTCCCCATCCGTTTTTCCATCACTGCGTATAACTTTCTTTAGGCGGTTATTTTTATCATAGTCATATTGAATGTCCGTCCCATCCGGCAGCATAATCTTACGAACCAGCATTAGATTATTAACTGCATCCCCAACTGGCACGCCGGAACCTGTTACTGGTATTTTAGAGATTTCATCCATCTCAATAACCGGTCTGGAAGGTCCTTCTGCCGGAGGCTTTATTGCCGGAGACGCTTCTGTACCTAAGCCTGCCCTCGCTGCCTTCGTTGGCGTTTTCTGTTTTTCTACAGCTTCTTCGACAATTCCATCCGCCTTCTCCCTGGCTCCCTCCAGATAAGAAAATTCCATTGTCAAATTTTTATCTGTAACTGCACGCAACACCCTTCCTGTTCTCGCATCATACATAAATAGCAGAAAACTTCCATTAGGCTCCTTTGCATAAAGCATCTGTCCTCCACTATTGAATCGGTATTCCAGATTATCTTTGGTAAGTATTGTATAACTACTGGTAATTTCTCTGGACAGTTTTTCATTCCCATTTCTTGCAGGTATCTCTATAGTTTCTGTCTTTTCTTCCTGCGTTAATGTCATATATTTCCCCATTGATGATGCATACGTTCCATCCTGAAGCTTTTCAAAAAGGAAAATCGTACCTGTTTCATCCCTTAATGCTTTACGGTCAATCAACTTGTCTTCCTCATTGATATTTAAAAGTTCAAGATCATAAGAATGATTCCATCCAAGCCCAAAGGAAGACACAGTACTCGCCTGGCTATTATATGTACGCTCAATCGTTATAGGCATTTTTTCATTTGCAATATCTGCATCCGTCTGTGAATATACAAAATTCCCCTGGCTTTTCTCCACATATCCTATTCCGTTCGGATTTTCAAAGCTCTCATATTCCCAGTAAGGCTTATGTCCCAGCAATTTAACATACTCATCACCATCTACGACTTTAGCGCTGATTATTCTGGAGAAATTGCTATATTCCGGCGACTGATTTTCTTTCTTCCGCACAGCCCGTATCCGATAAAAAAACTCTTGTCCATAATTAATGTTCAACTCACTGTAATAATCATCTTTAATCTCTGCAATAGATGCCCTGTTCATATTTACAAGCTTTTCCCTGTTGTCTGCGCGGTAAATCTCATAACTCACCCCCTCCGGCAGCTCCACCGCCTTCTCCTTCTCCATATCAGCCGTATCCACCTCGCCTGCACGGTTCCAGGTCAGGTATGTCTTATAGTTTATCTTACTCACCGCCGACAGGAAAGTGGGCACGTAGTTATCCATCTCCGAAAGGCTAAATGTCTCCGGTTCCACGGTATTCCCCACCAGGCGGAAGGAGCTCAGCCCTTTGACGCTGCTTCCCCACTCTGCCTTTACTGACATAGAAGTTACCGTGACGCTGCCGGGCAGCAGTTCGCTGACACTGTATTCCTTTCCTGCCAGCACCTTTTTCCATGCGGACGTACCGAACCTCACATAATAGGACGGTGTTCCAGTACTGCCTGTCTTTACACCGGACTCCAGGGTAAATCCCGACAGAGGCTCTTTGAACGCCAGAGTCTTCACACTTCCAGAAGTCACCGGAAGATATTCCAGGAGCGCCCTTTTATATTCCGGGACGGAATATGTCACGTTCCCGGACTCATCTTTACATTTGACGATAATCGTATGCTTTGTCCCCTCCGGGTAGCCTGCCTTGATTTTGTGGAAATCCAGAATCCACGGCCTGTCCGTGTGCTGGTATAACGCCCCAATCTTCTGGTTGTCAATGTACCATTCCACGCTGGACAGTTCCTGGCTTGACCGGGATTTCAGCTCCAGGTAGTTCGTATTCTCCGGCAGGGAATACTCATTTTTCCCGACCTGCAGATATGCGGGATGCTCCAAAAACCATACTGGCTCCCTCTTCTGCGCCGTGCCATCCCCGTCTTTCTTTGTGTAGCTGTAAGCTGCCGTGCTCCTGTTCCCCGCCTCGTCCCATGCTTCCAGGAGAAATTCATAAAGAACTCCCGTCTCGTATTCACTGCTTCCTACATTTACGATATGCAAGATATCATTCACAACGGGATATGTCCCTTCTGCCAGCTTCTTATATGTGGTATCCCCCTGTTTCCTTACTTTCAAGCTCCACGATTTCAGGTATGTATCTGTCACGCTCCCCTTCAGTACGCCCTGCTGCATGGAAGAAACCGCTGCTGCGGGGGCTGTCTTATCGTAGACGCACTCCACCTGCGCTTCTTTTCCAGGCAGGCCGCTGGCGTCCACTGCGCGTACCTTCACAACATATGCTTTCTCTGCCGCCGGCAATGTGAAAGAAAACCCACCTGTGCCCGTACCGGAATTTAATACGGAAGTCCATCCGCTATTGCCCTCTATCTGGTATTCCATCCTTTTCAGCCCATTGATACCCACGCTCTGATTCCATGTAATATAACCCGTTCCGTTATTTTTATTGCTCCCTGTCAGGCTGGGCGCATCCACCTGGTTTGTAATCGTGATTGTATCCGTTACAGTTGCCGTATACCCCGCATAATCCTTAACCGTCAGCTCTGCCTTGTAAGAACCGTTCCTTATATTTTTTGTATTAAACGGCCTTGTCACGGAGCTGGTGGTAAAGTTACTGTAGACAGTGTCCACCGCCTTCCCCGTACTGTCTTTGATTACCAGGCTGCTGCTCTTGACGCCGCTGCCTGTCCCGTCGCTGCACGCCGCCGTAATCTGTACCGTATCTTTCAGGCTGCTTTTCGCCTGGGAATAGGTAAGAACGCCTGTCGGCGGCGTCCTGTCTTTTTTATAGGAAAGAGTTTTCATTACTGCATTCCCTACCTTATCCTCCAGCCGTACATGAATCGTATAATTCCCATCCGGTTTGCCCTGGTCTGCGCTGTCCATCGTAAAGCTTCCCGCGTATGGGTTTGCCGAAGAGGTAAAACGCACATTTGCCGCCGCCTTATATGCGGACGCAGGCTGCCCCGCCGCTGTGATACAGTATTTCACCCCAGACGCAATCATCCCACTGTGCAGTTCTGTGATATTCTTAAACTCTATTGCAGGATTGGCATTCCCTGTCCACTGCCCCGCCGCCGGGGTGGAAGAAAGCGTCCCAAACGTCGGGCAGGTCACATCCACCAGATAGTTCAGCGTCTTGACCGCGCTGACATTCCCCGCATGATCCACCGCCCGCACATGGATAGGGTATGTCCCGGAGGACGGAAAATATGTCGCTGGAATTACTACGCTGCCTGACGTTCCTGTTCCTGCCAACACATAAGGGGCGCTTCCCACCTGGTACTGTACCTCTTTCAAATGCTTGTCAGAGACACTGCTCCAGCTCAGCACAGGATTCTTAACAGAAGTGTATCCTGCGGGCGAAACAGATATGCTGCCCACCACCGGAGCCGTACTGTCGATGTGAAAGTTCCAGCTCCTGCCTTCCCCGGCGATGCCGCCCCTATCCACGCCGCGCACCCAGATGCGGTAACAGCCCTCTCCCCAGGTATTGCTCCCCGCTATAGAAGCTGTAGCTGACGCGGCTGAGCCAATCTTGGTAGACGCGGAATACGCAATCACATCCCCTGTTTCTTTCCCAGTGGCATCATTCATTCCCACGACCTTATACTGCACGTAATCCAATGCCCTGGAGCTGATGCCGCTCCAGCTCACCTGTAAGGTACTCCCCTTCTTAAAATAACTGCCATTTAGCTGCACGCTCGCCGGCTTTGTAGGCGCGTCATAATAAACTACCGTCAGCTTCGGCCGCCGCGCCGCCGTCGCGTGCCGGGAGCCGTAAAACTGCGTATAAAAGCCTTCCTTCCCCTCGCGTTCTGCCCGGAGCATGATGCCATGCCCCAGGAACTGGTTCCTTGCCATCTGCCTCGCGTTCTCCGTAATATCCAGAGTACGTTTCGTTCCCGCTTTTCCCGTAGCCTTAAACTGCGAATAATAGCTCCCCGTATTGTGGGCAGGCTTATTATTCCAGTTAATCGTAGAAGCCTTCCAGCTATCCTTAATCCGGTATGCCCGGATAACCTCTCCCCCGGCTCCGCCCCCAGTCTCATACAAATCCAGAGTCGCGCTCTCCACATATTTCCCCGCCAGATCCTTGCGGATATCCACGAATTTCATATAGGTGCGGTACAGTCCCTGCGCCGTGCTGTCCCCTACGGAAATCACCGTCACGCCGCTGGCATAGTAATTCGTCGCCGGGCTTCCTTTGCACACATAGACATCCTGTATCCTGCTGCCCCCCGTCCATGTAACTGTCGGGTCAACCGTAACCGGATAAACCCTGTCCGCACTGTCCAGATACTCCTTGTCCGGGATTACTGTCAGCAGATACGCATCCGTTTCCCCTTCTTTTTCCTCCAGCTCACAGACAATTTTTTCTGAATATGCTTCCCCTGTGGCGTCATTCATATAAGGGGCTGCGATCCCTCCCACGATATCCCCGCTGTCTTTATCATAAAAGGTAAATCCCCCGCCCACCGGGTCTTTGCGCATCGTAAGGCCCGCCAGACGGAACTCAAAAGTAAAACGGTTACTTTCCGGACGCTCCTCCAGGACAATATTTTCCTTCACGCCGATATCACTGGACTCATACTCCAGACGGTACGGTTCAGAGTCATTCTCATAGACTGCCTTCAGCGGCCGCATGCTCTCCTCCCCATACAAATCCGCAGTCTCCATATCCTCTACAGAAAGATTCTGAAATTTGATATCATCTGCCCCTGCAGCCCCATCCTCCGGCAGTACTTCTCCCGCCGTTTCCGTACCCGGCTCCTCGAAAACTACCGCCTCTGCGTCTTCCGGCACGTATTCTTCCGGCACTTCCGCATGTTCCTCCGTATTGCCCTCTTCCGGCAGACTCTTATCCTCTAAATTTCCGCTGCTTTCCACCGGACTCTCACCGTTTTCTTCCGGCTGTATGCCTGCCTCCGGTATCGCCACCGGATGGAAAGAAATACGGTAATCCCCTTTCTCCATCAAAACAGGCGTATTTTCCGAAAGCGCCTCCGGAAGATACTGCTTGCTGTCCCCCTCCCTGTTCTCATAAGCATATCCCGCCAGGCTAAGCCCGCCTGCACTTTCCTCCGAGCATATTTCCACCAGCGCCGGGTCATAGTCCACCAGTTCCCCGCTTTCATCCCGGAACCGTACATCCGCCCCATGAAAAACCTCCATTTTTCTATTACCGCCCAAATCAAATATCGTACTGTCCTCCGTCCGCTCCTCTTCTATCTCATTCTCCGCCGTAACATTCTCCGGCTCCGTCATTTCTTCCGCTTCCGCGGACTTTGCTACAATAAAATTCTCCCACGATACCGACGTCATGGTTACGCATACGCTAAGTATGACTGCAACTGCTTTCGTAAAATTTTTTCTCATTCCTTATTCCTTTCATGAAATATATACATCCCGTGTGCCATGTTTCACTATAAAACCCCTGTTTTGCGTAAATTTCTTAAAATATTGAACCTCCCCTCCTCTTTCTAATCTTTCAAATACTTTTTTATTCTATAATTTAAAATTATATATTTAATACTTATATTATATTAAATCACTGTATTATACATCTGTCAATATTTCATTTTTTAACATATGCTCTAAGTTTTCTTGAATTATTTATTTAAATAGGCAATGCAAAACAGATTGTAACTCAAAACAATAAAAACTGCCAAAAAACCATACCATTTGCTTCTTATCATCTTTCCTTTTCCCTCAAATTTCGTACAGAACCCTTCTAAAGATATCTTATCTCTTCCGCTCCTGATAATCTTCCTTCGTTTGGACGAGCGTATACGTCCTCTAAATTTTCTCCCACCAATGAACCATAGTTCCTTCCGACAGCTTCACTTTTTTACTCCCAGGTACTTCATCTGTCCCTCATACAATGTGATGCCCCTGCCTTCGGCTGTATCCTTCCCGCTACCAGACAAACTCAGGACTTGCACTCCCCGGAAACGCGCGCTGCCGGACATACATAAAAATGTGCATGGTCTGGCAGCTTTCCTCTGCCAAAATCCATGCACATTTTTATCTTTCTAATCTTTACGACCGCTCAGATATCTTCATCACAGCTAATTTCTTACTATCCCCCACGCCTCCACGAGCCGCTCCATCTGCCAGGCGGCGTTTGCCGGGCTGGTTGAAGGCAGCTTGATGATTTCCCGCTCCGTCTGCGGGTACGAATATTTTCGGTACAGCTCACACGCTTTCGCCCCGTTCCCATAAATATTTCTGACAGGCGCCCGCTCCAGAATCACCGACAAATCCGCCGGAACCACATTTTTAATAGAGCTGTCGCTGGAACCAATGATATCACACTGGGCAATCACGTCCCACACGGCAATGTGCTGTCCCAGCAGAAACTCTTTCTTTTCTTCCACTGTCCGAGGAACCGCGCACCCTGTCACTGCTGCCAGCACCTTCCAGAAGCGGTTCTGGGGATGGCCGTAATAAAAATGATTCTCCCTTGATTTCACTGACGGAAAGGTACCTAATATCAAGACCTCCGAATTCCCGTCAAAAACCGGCTCGAAACTGTGGGATAATGTCTGATAATTATTCATCTGCCTTCTCCCTGCCTTTCTCCGCTGTATTTTACAATTAAAAGCTCCACGCCCATCGTGTCATTCATCATGCCTGATTTCACGGCTTCTTCCATATCCACACAGTCTTTCACCGCCGTTTTCAGTTCCTTCAGGCCAAAACTCCTCGCCTGCCTTACACAGTTCCGCACGATAAAGCTCTGTATCTTCAGCTTCTGGGCGATGGTATCCTGTGAAAATCCCTGCTCCAGCATATCTTTCACCTGCATCAGAAGATTAAACTGTCTTGTAATCAGGTATAAAATACGCATAGGCGGTTCTTTCAGCGACAGCAAATCATAGTAAAGCGCCAGCGCCCTTTTCTGCTTTCCCTCGGAAACTGCATTTATCATATCAAAAATCTTATTTTCTGTGCGTACCGTACAGATTTGCTCTACATCCTCTGATGTAATAACGTCCCGTCCCGCGGTGTAACACAAAAGCTTTTCCAGCTCGTTCTGAATAAACTCCATATCGCTGCCTGTACGCGTAAGAAATAACTCCATTGTAGCGGACGTAATATTTTTTTTCTCTTTCCTGAGCGCGCTCAGCACCCAATTCATCAGCGTTTTTTCAGTTTGGCGTTTCATCTCCACGGCACGTCCCGCGCTGCTCACCGCTTTATACAGCTTCCCCCGCCTGTCCACTTCATTTTCCACGAATACCATGCAGGTCTCTTCCGGCATCCGGGGTATGTATTCTGCCAGCTCCGGGGAAGCCGCCTTAAAAAAGCCGCTGTTCTCGATCAGCACCAGACGCCTGTCCGCAAAAAAAGGCAGCGTCTCTGCCCTCTCGATCACTTCCCGAATCTGAATGCCCTTGCCTTCGTATGCCGACAGATTCATCGTATCCCCAGATGGCAGCACCGCATCTTTCAGTTTCTTTTTATAAAGGTTTTTCAGGTAAACTTCTTCTCCATATAGAAGATACACTTTTTTCAGCTTGCCGCTCTCTAAATCTTCCTTCAGACTCTTCATCCCAGCCTCCTGTCACGGCATTTTTACTATCTCAGAAAAGTTACTTTTTTCTTAATTCCATTTAAATGCTGCTTTCTCCCTGCCGTATTTGAACTTAGTTTATCATAAATACCTGCGTTTTAAAATGGGAAAGTTAATCTTTCAGAAAAACTTCGTAACAGTTCAGCCTTCGGCTTCCTGTTACTGGCATCAAGCCATGCAAAACCACTTCGTGGCGGCTTGACGCCCCTCAACCGCAGCGCTATTCCACGGACTTTGCAGCAAGTGCAAAGTCCTGCGCTGAACTGTTACAAAACTTCCCCTCGCCATTTTCTTTACTGTTCCATCGCTTCTGCCCGCATCTGCTTTTTCCTTTTCGTCATCAGTCCGCCGATGCGTCCCGTTTCTTTAGCAGACAATGACTTCCATCCATTCTCCATAACACGCTCCAGAAGCCCCAGTTCTTCTGCAATTTCATACTTCAGTTCTTCCTCCGGCGTAAGATTTTCCAAATCGATCTTCTTTTCTTTCTTAGACATAAGTAGACCATACTCCTTTCTGGCTTTTTCTGGAGTATGGCCCATTTACGCGTATTTATACAGCCAAATCGTTCTGATTGGCTCATTGCCCACAAAGCTTAATACTCATAAGGTATAATAACTGCGGCTACAATATAAATAACAATTCCTGTGGTAGTACATCCCAGCAGCACTGCCAGAAGACGGATTAACGTGGGGTCTATATTTAAATATTCCCCGATTCCGCCGCACACTCCGCACAGCATCTGATTTGTTCTTGATTTGTATAATTTTTTCGACATATCCTTTTCCTTTCTGAAATCTGTTTTCCTATTCGCCCTCAAAAGTCACTGCAACGCTTCCTATACCGCACTCGATTTCCATCTTGCGTCCTGCCCCATTGTCAATTTTCTTTTCTCCCGGAATCCCGCTGTAGCTATTCTCTCCCACAAGCACACTTCCGATTCCGCAGGATACTTTATAGTCAAAATCTTCCTCTTTATTATCCAGAGCCAGAACTACTTCTCCTACTCCGCATTCAATCTCGCCGCCGTCTCTTATCTGCCCGTTTACCAAAACACTGCCTACCCCGCATTCAAGTTTCAGTTTTTCGCAGTCCAGCCATTCAGCTTCCAGGCTTCCCACTCCTACCTCCATTTCCACCTTCTGAAAAACCGTCCCTTTCGGTACTTCGATGGTAATCGTTTCCTCTCTGCCTGCCGACAAGAAAAATTCCCTCTCACTTTTCAGCTTCAATGTCTTTCCATCCTGGCGGCACTCGAAAGACTTTCCGAGATGTGATCCATATACGTGGAAACTCCCATCCTGGCTCTCCGTAATTGTCATTTCCGTAACGTCAATCTCAAGATCAAGCTTCTCAATTCCGTCAAAATCCTGGCTGAACTCAAAATCATCCCTATCTGTTCCTTCGTGCTCCCTGATGCGTTCCCTGTAAAACGGGATATCCCGCAGCTCCGAAAGACTCACGCCGCATGCCGCGCCGGCAATACAGAATGCGATTCCCACTACAGCCAATACCGCCGCTATAATCAGCCAGATCTTTGTTGATTTCCTCATGCGGCATATCCCCCTTTCTTAAAAATCTTCCTGCACAGCTCCGTAAATTTCCGAAGTGTCCACGGAATAACTTTCCGAATCACCCAAATGCAGGCCAGCGTCAGAAGGATTCCCACTGCGAACGCCAGAAATCCGCTGCCAAGCAAAAGAAATCCCAGTCCGGGCGTCAGAAAAACTTTCGCAAATCCAGTTCCCACAAATACAACTCCAAGAATAATTGCTGCAAACGCACATACAGGAACTACGATCAGAACTCCCATGACGCCGCCCAGCAGCCCCATAATCCCTCCAAAGATTCCTCCGGCAGCTCCCAGCAGCACCGGAAATGCAACAATGCACAACATGATAATCAGAAGAATCTCTCCCCTGCTCCTCTTTCTCTTTTCCGGCTCCCCGCCTTCATAATATCTGTAATTCTCATCTTTATCTTCATGCAGATTCCCAACTCTCGGCTGCGGAACTTTGTTGTCCTCACGAAAACGGTCGTCCTGATAGCCCCGCTCCGTATACTCGCCTGCCTCATCGTTCCCGCCGTTCAGCCCATCTTTGATAATGGCAGCTACCCGCTCCGGGCTGCCCAGAGTCTGTATTACTTCCTGCTCCTTCTCCGGTCCCGCCTCATCAAAATAATCCTCATACCAGGACAGCGCCTCTTCCTTTTCGTTGTCTGGAACATCCTGTAAAAGATAAGCCAATTGTTTCATATATTCTGTACGGCTCATACTGCTCCTCCTGTAAATATTTTCATAATTTTTGACGAATACTCCCTCCACTCTGCAATGTACAGATTCAGCTGCACGCTGCCTTTTTCCGTAATTTTGTAATAGCGGCGGTTCCGCCCTCCAAACTCCCTGTCATATACCTCCAGGCAGTCATCCTTCTGCAGCCGTCGGAGCACCGGATACAAGGTTGATTCAGAAACCTCAAGCGCCAAGCGCACATCCTGGGTGATACGGTATCCATAAGTACCCTCCTCCTCCTTGGAAACCACAGCGAGCACAATAGCATCCAACAATGCCGCACCCGTATTAAATACCATTCCATCACCTCGCTTACTTCTTTTTTACTTTTATAATATTACTTTATTTTCTATATTATATGCTGTATAATATAATTTGTCAACTATCAATTCAAAAATGCCGGGGCTTCCACCCCGGCGCTCTGTTATTCCCTTCATTCACATTTTCTCTGCCACTTCCCCGCGTTTTTTATAAATACTGTCTGCCGGAACTACCTCACGCACCGACGACAAAGGGTAAATACTACTGCGCGGCCCAACAACCGTGCCCGGATTCAGGATAGAGCCGCATCCGACTTCCACCTCATCGCCAATCATGGCTCCAAACTTTTTCAGCCCTGTCTCCAGGCGCTCTGTTCCGGCTTTGACAATGACCGGCTTTTTGTCTGATTTTACGTTCGACGTAATAGAGCCTGCGCCCATATGCGCCTTATATCCCAGGATAGAATCGCCTACATAATTATAATGGGGCACCTGTACTTTATTAAAGAGAACCACATTTTTCAGCTCTGTAGAATTTCCTACGACAGCCCCCTCGCCTACCAGGGCATTTCCCCGTATAAATGCGCAGTGGCGTACCTCTGCCTCTTTTCCGATAATCGCCGGACCGTGGATATACGCGCTTTCCGCTACTTTTGCCGACTTTGCGACCCAGATATCCTCTCCCCGCTTCTCATACTCCTCTTCGCTCAGCGTATTTCCCAGCTCCATTATGAAATCACTGATTTTCGGCAGCACCTCCCAGGGATATTCCGCCCCTTCGAACAAATCTTTCGCGATAGTTTCGTCCAAATTATACAGGTTTTTGATCCTACATGTATCCATCATTTTTTCGCCCCTTTCTTATAAAATTCTGCGGCAACACGGAAATTATTGCGCAGCACATAACTATGGTTATTTTGCAGCACATTCGCAGTCCTTCCCCGGATGAAGCCCGTAAGCTTCTCCATATATTCATCCGGAGTAATTTCTCCTTCCGCCACATAAGTAAGCCCTTTCTCCCAGCTTGCCGTCAGCTCTGGATTCAACAGGGATTTTATCGACGCGTTCACTACCTCGTAAATCATCTCCCCCAGAAGCGTAGGGTTCAGAATCTGAGTCTTTTTATTTAGGGCGATATACTTATTCGCCACAAGCTTTTTGAGAATTTCTGCCCGGGTCGCGCTCGTTCCGATACCGCTTCCTTTTATCTGCGCCCGCAGCTCTTCGTCCTCTATCAGCTGCCCTGCGTTTTCCATTGCCAGAATCATCGAACCGGAATTGTACCGTTTGGGCGGAGAAGTCTCGCTTTCCTTTATCTGCAGCGCTTCTACCGGAAGCTCCATCCCCTTTTTCAGATTTTTCAGAGCCTCAATAAACGCCGCGTCCGCTTTTACTTCCGCTTCTTCGTCCTTCTTTTTGCTCTCCTTCGGTATGCCTACCACTTTCAGATAGCCCTCAGAAACCAACACTTTAAAGCTGCTGAAAAAAGCTTCCCCCGACATCTCCGTCACCAGACTCACTTTCTGATAAACCGCAGCCGGATAAAAAATGCTCAAAAACCTCCTCACTACTGCCTGGTACACACCCACCGAACGCTCTGACAGAGATCGCAGCGCCCCGAGCCCCTGCCCCGTAGGAATGATTGCATAGTGGTCAGTAATCTGTTTATCATTTACATAGCGGGTAGACGCTATTTTCTTATGCGTGCCCGCCTCCAGCACTTCCTCTGCAAAGCCCTCTGCCCAAGGTATGCCTTTCAGCCCCCCGATATTCTTATGGATTTCCTTTGCCACCGCGGTAGAAAGCACCCTGGCGTCCGTCCTTGGATAAGTCACCAGCTTTTTTTCATAAAGTTCCTGCACAATACGCAGCGTTTCATCAGGGCTGATTTTAAACATCCGGGAACAGTCGTTTTGCAGCTCTGCCAGATTATACAGCAGCGGCGGATTTTTATTTTCCTTCTTCCGCTCAATAGATTTCACCCTTGCTTTAAGAGGCGGCTCCTGAGACAGCTTTTCTATCAGCTCTTCCGCGTCCTTTTTCTCCTTAAAGCCATTTTCCTTATAAAGCTTTGGAGACTGAAAATAGGCCGAGCCTTCCACCGCCCGGAATTCCCCGTCAAAATTTTTCCCGTTATAATCTAATATATTCAGCACACGGTAAAAAGGCGTCTTTACGAACTGCCGGATTTCTCTTTCCCTCCGTACAATCATGCCCAGCACACAGCTCATCACACGTCCCACGGAAATCACTGTGTATTTCGTGCCCATACAGTTCGAGAGCAGATTTCCGTATTTTAGTGTCAGAAGGCGGGAAAAATTAATTCCCATCAAGTAGTCCTCTTTTGCCCGCAGATAAGCGGCTTCCGACAGATTATCATATGCCGACAAATCCTTCGCTGTCTCTATTCCGTGCAGGATTTCCTCTTCTGTCTGGGAATCAATCCACACACGCTTTCTCTGCTTTCCTTCTACCTGTGCCTCCTGCTCCACCAGCCTGTAAATATACTCACCTTCGCGCCCGGAGTCAGTACACACATAAATCGTATCCACATCCTTGCGGTTCAGCAGCCCACTTACGATTTTAAACTGCTTCTGAACGCCCGGTATCACCTCATACAGAAATTTGTCCGGTATAAAAGGAAGCGTTTCCAGGCTCCACCGCTTATATTTGGGATCATAAATCTCAGGATAACTCATTGTCACCAGATGCCCTACGCACCAGGTAATAATCACATCCTCACCTTCCAGGTAACCATCCCGCCTGGATGTATTCCTTTTCAGTGCTTTTGCAAATTCCTGCGCCACACTGGGCTTTTCGGCTATATATAATGCTTTCGACATCCAAAACCTCATGCCTGCCTGCTAAACCGGCAAGTCTTTCTTTGCAAACTGCTTCATCCCTATCTGATAAAATACCGCTCCCACAACTGCCAGAAGCGGAAACTTCCAGAAAACGCTCATGCTTTCTTCCAGGACGTCCGCAGTATTAAATAACGTAAACATAGTTGCAAACTCCAATGCTTCCAGACTTCCTCCCAGGTTTGCCAGCATCCGTATCAACAGGAAAATCATCGGAATCCCCGCCCCAATTGTCAGGGAAAATCTGGTATCATTACTGATACAGGAAGCCATGAAACTGATACCGCTCAGACAGAACGCCAGGCAGAAGCCTCCGGCATTCAACAGCAAGAACGGAACTATCTCCAGCTTTCCCCGAAAAAATACAGCGCAGGCGCCCAGCCCTGCCGCTGTCGTACACAAAAACATCGCAAAAAGCCCCGCCGCCAGAAAAACAGCCTGAGTTCCTGCGATACGCTCTCTCTTATTTGGCGATGCCAGGAGATATACCATAGTACCCGACTCTACCTTCTGCGCCACCAGCCTGTTCGCGGCAATACTTCCGTAAATCATGGAAATAAGAGGATTAAAAAAAGCAAACGAATGAGACGCCAGATATGCAGTTAAAGCATCCGCTCCCATATCTATTCCAAGCACTGCCGCTATTTCCGCAGGAATCCCACGGAATACACGGCCGTTTCCCGGCGCCGAAGCAAACATACTCAGTACCAGAAACATCTGTAGGACTAAGATACCCGTGAAAATCATCCATAGCTTTCCACTCGTCTTTATTGTCCGTTTCAAAAGAGGGGCGCTAAACACGTGTATCACCTCCATAAAAATGTATAAACACATCCTCCAGGCTCTGCGCCACCGTCTCCAGCCCCACCACCTGATAGCTTCCAAGCGCTTTTACCAGCGGCATCATTTCTCCCTTCAGGCTGACTGTAATCTGCCGTCCGCTGAGGCTTATCACTTCAAACCCCTCCCTGGCAAAACGCTGGGCATCCTCGTCTGTGGCAAAACTCACAATATAGGACTTCTTCTTAGCCGCGCGGATTCCCGCAATATCATCTACATTCACCATAAGCCCCTTCTTAATCATCCCAACCCTGTCGCAGATACGCTCCACTTCTTCAAACGTATGGGACGCAAAAAGAATTGTCTTTCCCTTGCCTTTCTCTTCCAGAATCAGATCGTTGAGCCGCCCCTGCATCAATGCATCCAGCCCGCCCATTGGCTCATCCAGCAGAATCACCGCCGGATCATGCATAAAAGCACACACAATCCCTACTTTTTTCCTTGTTCTCCTGGACATTTTTCGGATACGCTCATCCAAATCCAGCTCAAAACGTTCCGCGACCTGCTGTGCCCTCTCAATACTTTTAATCCCTTTTATCTCTGCCATAAAACGCACAAATGCAAGCCCCGTCATATCTTCCGGCAGGGAAATCTCTTCCGGCAGATATCCTGTAAATTCCATAATTTCCGCCGACCTGGTATGGCAGCTCTTTCCGTTAATAAAGCACCGTCCACGGCTGGCTGAAGCAAATCCCAAAAGCTGGCTGATGACTGTAGTTTTCCCTGCGCCTTCCGGTCCGAGCAGCCCAAACACTTCCCCGTTCTCTACTTCAAACGACAAATCAAAGATTCCCTTCCGTCCTCCGTAATCTTTTGTCAAATTCTTCACTCTTATCATTTATCTTACAGCCCTTGTTTTCCATAATATAAAGCATATATACACATAACTGTCCCGGCAAACCCCCGAATCGTTACGTGTCCGCATACGGCAAAATGGCTGCCGCCGGAGCAGGCCGGTCTTTGGCCCGCCGCCCTTAAAATCGCAGCAGCCTCTTTATTTCAAAAACTCTATTTTGCCTTAATATATCCTTTCGCTGTCAGCGTCTCTGCACACAGTACGGCGCCGCCTGCCGCGCCCCTGACAGTATTGTGGGAAAGCCCCACAAATTTAAAATCATAAACCTTATCCTCACGGATTCTTCCCACGGTAACTCCCATTCCGTTTTCATAATCTACATCAAGCTGCACCTGCGGCCTATTGTCCTCTTCCATATACTTAATAAACTGCTTCGGCGCGCTTGGCAGCTCCAGTTCCTGAGGCAGGCCTTTGAACTCTGCAAGCTTCCGGATTAACTGCTCTTTCGTAGGTTTCTTTTTGAATTTCACAAATACAGCCGCCGTATGCCCGTTCAGTACCGGGACACGGATACACTGGCAGGTGATAACCGGAGACTTTGCAGGCTTAATCACGCCATCTTCAATCTTTCCCCAAAGCCTCAGCGGCTCCATCTCGCTTTTCTCTTCCTCCCCGCCGATATATGGGATAATATTCTCCACCATTTCCGGCCAGTCTTTGAATGTCTTTCCTGCTCCTGAAATCGCCTGATACGTAGTCGCTACCACCTCATAGGGCTCAAACTCTTTCCACGCCGTCAGTACCGGCGCATAACTCTGGATAGAACAGTTCGGCTTCACCGCAATAAAACCTCTTTTTGTTCCCAGGCGTTTCTTCTGGAACTCAATCACTTCAAAATGCTCCGGGTTAATCTCCGGCACTACCATCGGTACATCCGGCGTCCATCTGTGGGCGCTGTTGTTGGAAACTACCGGAGTTTCTGTCTTCGCGTACTCTTCCTCGATTTTCTTTATCTCATCCTTTGACATATCCACCGCTGAAAATACAAAATCAACACCGGAAGCCACTTTATCTACTTCATTTACATTCATAACGACGATATTCTTTACCGCCTCAGGCATCGGGGCAGTCATCTTCCATCTGCCGCCCACAGCCTCCTCATAAGTCTTTCCCGCACTTCTCGGGCTCGCCGCCAGAGTAACAACCTCAAACCACGGATGATTTTCCAGCAGGGAAATAAATCTCTGCCCCACCATCCCGGTAGCTCCTAAAATACCTACTTTCAATTTTTTATCCATTTTTCCATCCTCCTCATATCCTGCTGCCCTGTGCGTGCGGCAATTTTTGTCTCCGCTTCGCGCACATCTGTCTTTTCTTGGAATATACTATACTATTTTCCCGCAAAAATCAAGAGGTTTTTGTTACGGTTTCCATCATCGTTTCCACAAGCTTTATGCAATCTATGCACAAATCTACGCAAACATCTCCCCGCTGCCTTCATTCTCCAGATATGCCTGGTTCCGCACAATTACCCGCTTCATAGCATCCTCCCCCGGCGCGCCAATCGTCGTACGCTTCTCCACACAGGTTTTCATGCTGATAGCTTCATAGATGTCTTCCTCAAATACGGGGCTGATGGACTTATATTCTTCCAATGTCATATCGTCCAGCGAAATATCTTTTCCGATACAATGCAGCACCAGCTGTCCCACGATTCCATGTGCGTCCCGGAAAGGCACGCCCTTATTTACCAGGTAATCCGCGGCATCTGTCGCATTGGTAAACCCATTTTTCGCGCTGCTTTCCATCTGTTTTTTATTCACCTTCATCGTCGCAATCATTCCATGAAACAGCGAAATGCAGCCCTTTACCGTATCGATCGCGTCAAACGTCAGCTCCTTATCCTCCTGCATATCCTTATTGTATGCCAAAGGCAGCCCTTTCATGGTCGTAAGCAGGGACATCAGCGCCCCATACACACGCCCCGTCTTTCCCCTCACCAGTTCTGCAATATCCGGATTTTTCTTCTGCGGCATAATGCTGCTTCCCGTACTATAAGTATCATCCAGCTCCACAAATTGGTATTCATTGCTGTTCCAGATGATGATTTCCTCCGAAAACCGGCTCAAATGCATCATGATCGTGGACAGCGCTGAAAGCAGCTCTATCAGATAATCCCTGTCTGCCACGGAATCCATGCTGTTCAGCGTCGGGCCGTCAAAGCCTAACAGTTCAGCCGTATACTCCCGATCCAGCGGATACGTCGTACCGGCCAGCGCTCCGGAACCAAGAGGACAGAAATTCATCCGCTTATAAATATCCGCCAGCCTCTGCCTGTCCCGCTTAAACATCTCAAAATAAGCCCCGGCATGGTGCGCCAGGGTAATCGGCTGGGCTTTCTGCAGATGCGTGAATCCCGGCATATAAGTATCCAGGTTCTCTTCCATGATATGCAGCAAGGTAGACAGCAGCTCCTTCAAAAGCCCGTCCAGCTCTTTCACCTCATCCCGCGTATACAGCTTCATATCCAGCGCCACCTGGTCGTTCCTGCTCCGTCCTGTGTGAAGCTTCTTTCCCGCATCGCCAATCCTGTCTATCAGATTTGCCTCCACAAAGCTGTGGATATCCTCATAGGCGTCTGTAATTTCCAACGTCCCATTCTCCACATCCCGGAGTATGCTGTAAAGCCCTCCCAGAATCTGCTCCTTTTCTTCTTCTGTCAGAATTCCCTGCTTTGCCAGCATCGTCACATGTGCCCTGCTTCCCTCAATATCCTGCCTGTAAAATTTCTTATCAAATGAAATTGATGCGTTAAAATTATAAACCAGCTGATCCGTCTCCTTCGTAAAACGGCCGCCCCATAACTGTGCCATCTTTTTATCCTCGTTTCATCACATTTTAGCGCTTTTCCGGAACAGCGCGCCGCCCCGGATGCCTCCTTTTCCAAATTCAAGTCTTAGCTTATCACATTTCACTCCATTCCACAAGAGCGGCTTCTGCCACATCCTCAAGAATATGTATCCCCCTTTACATGCGCAGTCCTTTTCGTTATACTGGCTGTAAACATTGAAAGGAACTTACATCCATGAAACCTGAACAAAAGTTTTCCGGTATCTCAGGCAGCACGTTAAAAATCATCGCAATCCTAAGTATGCTGATCGACCATATCGGAGCCGCTGTCTTAGAACGCGGACTCCTTGCTTCTGCCTGGGTCAAAAATGACGCCGCCCTTTTTGACAAAATCCGTGCCGTTGACAGAGTTCTGCGCCTAATCGGACGTCCGGCGTTTCCTATCTTTTGTTTTCTTTTAGTTGAGGGATTTTTACATACGAAAGATTCCAAAAAGTATGCCTTACGGCTTCTGCTTTTTGCCTTCATTTCCGAAATTCCATTTGATTGGGCGGTTCGGGGAAATGCTGTGGATTTCCGCGCCCAAAACGTATTTTTCACACTGCTCATTGGGCTCCTGGTGATGATGGCGGCCTCTTATTTCTCCAAAAACATATGGCTGCAGGGCCTCATTTTCGCTCTCGGTCTAGGCGCAGGCTATGTCCTTAAGACAGACTACGGATATAAAGGTGTTTTTCTGATTGAACTCCTATATTTTCTTCGCTATGACAGAAAAATGCAGTGTATTGCCGGAGCACTGGCTTTTAGCTGGGAGACGACAGCCCCTATCGCCTTTCTTCCCATCCTGGCTTACAATGGAAAACGCGGACTGTCCATGAAATATTTCTTCTATCTGTTTTACCCTGCGCATCTGCTGATTCTCGCGGGTATCGCACAGTACTGCGCGGCGCTGTAAACACTGTTACGAAAAAGGCGGCGGAAGCTACGCTTCCACCACCAGATATTTTCCGCTCGGCAGCTTAAACACTTCCGAGGTTTCTTCCAATTCTTTCTTTGATAATCCGGACACGTCCATACCGCTCTCCTCAAAATACTCACGTACTTCTTTCAGCGAATTCAATACAACTGCCAGGTTATCCTCCAAAAATTCTTCTGCTTCCTCCTCATTCTCTACTACTTTTTCATCAAAAAGCTGAAGCTGATTCTTTAAAAAAGTTTCCACACATTCTTTGCTAAACATCCCTTTTCCTCCCGTCATGTAAAATCTTACAACAATTTTCTCAATACGTTCAGCACGCCGTCCTCTGTATGCTTCCCGGCAGTATACCTTGCCGTTTCTTTCACAGCCTGGGCCGCATTTTCCACCGCGTAGCTCTCTCCCGCTGCACGCAGCATACCGATATCGTTCATATTGTCTCCAAACGCCATCGTCTCTTCCGGCAGAATATGAAGTTTCTCCTGAAGTTTCTTCAAAGCATTTCCTTTGTCTGATTCCAGGTTCATAAAATCCAGCCAAATATCTCCTGCAATCGCCACATTCAGCCTGTTCTTATACTTCTCAAGAAATTCCGGCGCAAGCTCCTGGATACCATGCTTTTTGTAAACCGCACATTTGATAATCTCAATCGGGGCTTTCAGCACATCGTCCACATGATGTACATCATAATGATAGCCATTTATCAGAAAATCATCCAGTTCTTCACTTTCCTGTTCTAAATAGCATTCCCCCTTTCGGGTGGATATGACGCTGTAGCAGCCCGGAAGCGTCCTGATTTTCTTCACCACTTCCTCCAGAAGTCCCCTGTCCATAAGCGTGGCATAGATTTCTTCTCCGCCATACATAACGCTCGCTCCATTGTCTGCAATAAAATAAATATCGTCCTTCACAGGCTGAAACAGCCTTCTCAGACTGGCATATTCCCGTCCGCTTGCCGCCGCAAAAACAATGCCTTTTTTCTTCAGCTCTCTAATCACGGTAAAAATCTCCGGGTTTATTCCATCTGTTCCTTCTTCCAACAGCGTCCCGTCAATATCCGATGCAATCAATTTTATCATACTTCCCCCTTCCTGACGCATTTGCAGCGCCGCCTTAGAAAACTCTCTATCTCCGAAGGATGCCCCGCAATCCAATCTGCGCGGTTTTCCTCAAGCTCTTCTCTGCTTCGGAATCCCCACAGCACGCCGATTGTAAACATCCCTGCTGCTGTTCCGGTCTGCATATCCGTGTCCGTATCTCCTATATAAAGACATTCTGACCTTTCCACGCCAAAGTATTCTGCAATATGCAATGCCCCTACAGGGCTTGGCTTTCTGGGAATCTCTTCTGTCTGCCCCTGTACATAATCAAAATGTCCCTTTCCAAAAAGCTTCTCTACAACATCCACCGCCTGGGCATTGGGCTTATTGGAAAGCACGGCGAGCTTCATTCCCTTCTGCTTCATCGTTTCCAGAAGATGAAGGATTCCGTCATAAAGCTGTACATGATACATACAGTTCTCGCCAAAATATCTCCGGTACAGCCGCTGCATTTCCTCAAATTTGCTGCATGTTTCATCTCCTCCGGCTCTCAGACAGCGCCTGATTAACTCTTCTGCGCCATCCCCCGCAAAGGTTTTGAAACGCTCCGCCGGCTGCTCCAAAAGCCCCAGTTCACGAAGCGCCAGGTTTGCTGAATATGCCATAGAGTCCACCGTATCCGCCAATGTCCCGTCTAAGTCAAAAATCCCTGCTTTATACATACACGCATTCTCCATTCCTTTCATTCTCACATAACGGCTCTGCCAAGCCTGTACCAGACGCTGGGAAACCTGCCCCTTTTTTCTCCTGAACTAGAATAACACGATTTTTGTACAATTACAACTGAATGTGTTATACTGTAGCAGAGGTGAGCTTATGCTATTTTATGACTATCTGACAGATTTTATCTTTACCGAAAATGTACCGGAGAATGCGGATATTATTTTTGTCCCCGGAGGCGGGTATGGGGAAATTGCTGAGAATGCAGCAAAGCTCTATCACAAGGGCTATGCCCCATTGATTCTGGTGTCCGGAAAATACAGTATCACAGACGGATATTTTTCCGGGGTAAAATCCCCCGCACGCTACCGTAAAAATTCCTATGCGGCAGAATGTGAATTCCTCTCGGATATCCTTCTGGAAAATCAGGTGCCGCCCGAAGCCATTTTACAGGAAAAGCAGGCTTCTTATACTTATGAGAATGCTATCTATTCAAAAAAAATGACGGACGAACTGGGCATTTCTGTTCGGACTGCCATTATTTCCTGCCAGGCTTACCATGCCAAGCGGTGTCTCCTTTATTTCCAACTGCTCTACCCGGAAACGCGGTTTCTGGTCTGTCCTGCCGTGACCAGAGGCATTTCCAGAGAAAACTGGCAGGATGACCCGGTAAAAATCGACCTGGTTCTGGGAGAAGTGGAACGGTGCGGAAGCCAGTTCCACGACATCTTGAAAAACCATCTGAACGGTGCTATACTTTAAGGCACGGTCTGTACACCGGATTTTACCAAAGGAGAACTCGTTTATGAAACGCAAAGCACTAAAAGCCGCTTTTCCATTGACGCTTCCCGTCATGGCAGGCTATCTGTTTTTGGGCCTTGGATTTGGAATCCTTCTTGCAAGCAAAGGCTTTTCTTTTCTGTGGGCCGCTTTTATGTCCATTATCATTTATGCCGGCTCCATGCAGTATGTAGCCATTGATTTACTGGCAGCCGGAGCTTCTTTCATTACAACCGCTATCATGACGGTCATGATACAGATACGCCATCTATTTTACGGACTTTCCCTGATTGTAAAATACAAAAACGTGGGAAAGAAAAAATGGATGATGATTTATGAGCTGACAGACGAAACCTACTCGCTTATAGCCACCAGCGAACCTCCGGAAGGCGTGGATGCGGGATGGTTTTACTTTTTTATTTCCCTTTTAGATCACTCTTACTGGATTTGCGGCTGTACGCTTGGCGCCCTGTTCGGCTCGCTGGTAAAGTTCAATACGAAGGGCGTGGATTTTGTCATGACCGCCCTGTTTCTTGTGCTTTTTGTTAATCAGTGGCTGGATACCAGGGAACACCGCCCGGCCCTTATTGGCGTCGGCTGTTCCATTTTGTGCCTTATTTTCTTTGGCGCAGACAATTTTATTGTCCCGGCGATGCTGTCCATCCTGGCAATCTTAAGTATTTTCAGAAAAACACTGGATAAGGAGGAAGAAAAACATGCGGATTCCTGATTCACAAGCTCTAATTATGATTTTTATTATGGCAGCTATCACATTTTTTATCCGTGTCCTTCCCTTCCTTCTATTTCCGGGGAATAAAAAAACGCCTGCTTACATACTCTATCTTGGAAAAGTACTTCCTTATGCGATTATCGGTATGCTGGTGGTCTACTGCCTAAAAGATGTTTCTCCGCTCACCGCGCCTTTCGGCCTGCCCGAACTTCTGGCTGCAGTGGCTATCGTTGCCGTACATCTTTGGAAACGGAACACGCTGCTTAGTATCGGAGGAGGCACGCTGTTTTATATGTTTTTGGTTCAGTGCGTTTTTTAAATTTTTCCCCTTTTCTTTTTACCCAAAAAGTATTACAATAGTCCTATCCCATTTGAAAGGAGTCAAATTATGGCAAAACGTCATGGAAAACTCATATGCGCCGCAATCATCGGCGCGGCAGTCGGCTGTGGACTGGCATATTTGAATAAATGCAAAAAAGAAGAATCCTGGGATGATGATTTCGATGATTTTCAGGATGAACTGGATGATGATTTTGACGACGAAGAAGAAGTTACTGCTTCCAGAGAATATGTTACGATTCCAAAAGAAGCAGCTGAGACAGTAACAGACGCAGCCAAAAATGTAAAAAATGCCGCTGTAGATGCCGCAAAAGATATAACAGACGCAGCCGCAGATGCTGTTGAAAATGCAAAAGATACCCTGGAAGATACTGCTGAAGATATAAAAGACGGGGCAAAAGACGCAGCACAGGCTGTTGCTGACGCCGTATCCGAAACCGTAGACCGGGTAAAGGAGAACGTAAGCAAAAATAAATAGCCTTGAATGCAGGCAGTGGATGGAGTGATTTTCCATCCACTGTTTATTTCTGTTTTAAATTTAATGGATACACTGCTTCGGACAAGCCTTCTTACACTGTCCGCAGCGTATACATTCCGGATGATTTGGATTTTCCGCCGGGTTTACCTGCATCTTGCAGACTTTCGCACAGGCGCCGCAGCCCACACATTTTTCTCTGTCTATCCGGTAGCGGAACACCGAAATAGGGTTAAACACGGAGTAAACAGCTCCAAGCGGGCATATGTATTTGCAGAATGGCCGATAAATCAGAATAGACAGGAAAACTGTAAAAAGAAGCAGCACGTTTTTCCAGGCATACAGCCATCCCAGGGCGCCGTGCATGGATTTATTCAGCAAAACCAGCGGAATGCCGCCCTCCAGCGTCCCAACGGGACAAATCAGTTTGCAAAAGTACGGCGCTCCCTGCCCCAAAACATCTACAAGAAACATAGGAAGCAGGATTACAAAAAACAGCAGCACTACATATTTGAGCTTGCGCAAAAGCCTGTCCCCTTTAAACGTGCGAAGCTTTCTGGGAAAAGGTATTTTGTATAACAAATCCTGAATCAGCCCGAACGGACAGAGCCACCCGCAGACAAACCTTCCCATCAGTGCGCCGACAAACATCAAAAAACCCGCCGCATAAAATGCAAATTTAAAATTCCAATTTCCGATAACCGCCTGCATCGCCCCAATCGGACATGTCCCTGCAGCGCCGGGGCACGAATAGCAGTTCAGCCCCGGAACACACAGGTTTTTCAGTTTTCCTTTGTAAATCTTCCCCTGGACAAATCCTATCAAATAGCTGTTCGTCAGCAGCGCCCATAGAATCTGCACTCTATGACGTTTCCACTCATTTGTTATTTTCTTCTTACCCAATTCCAATACACTCCATACAGATATTTATCGCCTTTTGAAAGCAGACTGCCGCCTCTCCGCGGTAAATCCCATACCCCATCAAAGCCAGTCCCAAGGCTGCCAGGCAGATTCCTGCTTTATGCTCTCCAAGCCGGCGAATCATTCTCCCGCTCCTTCTATACCGTCAAGCGTCTGCGTCACGATTTCCTTCCACTCTTCCAGGCTGCGGCTTCCCGAATAAGTCTCGCCCACAATATTTCCCTGTTTATCTACGAAAAATGTCTCCGGTACTGCTTCTACCCCTGCCAGCCTGCCATTTAACAGCCCTGCGTCCGGTATCAAAAATGGATACGTAACCTCCAGCCGCTCAGCCAAAAGCTTTGCCTTCTCTACGGCTTCCCCGCCTGCATCGCCAAAAGCCCCTGCTGCATCCAGGACGATACCAACTACATTTATGCCCTTATCTGTCATCTCATTCCGCAGTTTCTCCAAATCCGGGATCTCATTAATACATGGCGTACACCAGGTAGCAAAAATATTTACCATTGTAAGCTCATAGTCCTCAAACATTGTCTCGGTGTACTCTGTTCCGTCCACATCCTGCATCGTAAATTCACCGATACTGACATCGGCTTTCTCAGCCCCCGCCGTCTCTTCCGGGGACAGCGCCTCAGTATCCATCTTTGCAGATTCTGCAACGGATTCTTTTTCCGATTCTGCTGCCGGAGCCGAACACCCTGCGACAGCTGTCATGCTTATGATACCGATCATCAAAACTGCACTTATTTTTTTGATTTTTCCTGCCATAACTAAAACAACTCCTTTTCTTTTCGTAAAAGCATTATACCACATTTTTGCTGTTTCGGCGTAAACTATCTGTGCTCTCTTCTGTTATTTCCACGCCCTCCGCAGGCGCTCCGCCGCGCTCCGTATTTCCTCTTCTTCCATATTTGCATATCCCAAGATTACGGTCGCTTCCTCCGGTTCATGCCCGATGCAGTAGTCTGACAGCCCATAAACCTTTACGCCTGCTTCTTTTGCTTTTCTGACAGCCTCCGCCTCACTCATGCCATTTGTAAAATGCAGCAGCACATGAACACCCGCATGTTCCCCGGACACACTGCATATATCCAAAAAGCCGCCCATCTCCTCTAACAGCACATCATGGCGGCTTTTATACAATGCACGCATCCTGTTTAAATGGCGCTCATAGTACCCTTCCTTTAAAAATCTTGCAATAATCATCTGGTCTACCTTTGACACAGTGGAAGAGAAAATGCGCCCCCGCTCCTGGTAAAACTTCATCAATGCTTTCGGCAGAACCATGTAGCTGATTCGGATAGAAGGCGCAATTGCCCGTGAAAAGGTTCCCAGATAAATTACTTTCCCCCTGGCGTCAAAGCCCTGGAGCGCCGGAATGGGCTTTCCCTTATAGCGGAATTCACTATCATAATCATCCTCAATAATGTACCGCTCTTCTGCTTTCGCCGCCCACTCCAGAAGCTGCATCCGCCGTCTCACAGGCATGACAATTCCCATAGGATACTGATGGGACGGCATCACGTACGCAATATCCGCCTCACTCCCGGAAAGCTCCCCGACATCCATTCCGCTCTGATCCATCCCAATCGCAATCATGGATTTCGTCATGGACTGAAGAACACGGTACGCTCTCTTGTAAGTAGGGTTTTCCATCGCTACCACCCGGCGGTTTCCCAGGATATTCAACAAAAGCATCAACAGATAGTCGCTCCCCGCACCCACAATAATCTGTTCTGCCGTACAGGAAACACCCCTTGCATGATGAAGATACGAAGCTATTGCCATCCGCAGGAATTCTTCTCCCTGCGGGTGGCCCAGCTGGAAAAACTCATCGTCATTTTCCATCAAAATCCCCCGCGAAAGCTTTTTCCAGATATTGTGCGGAAAGCTGTTCAACGCGATACCATTAGGAGAAAAATCATATACATACCGCTCTTTTTTCTCTGCCTGACGTACCTCTTCTGCCGCCGTCTGTCTTTCCAGACGTACCAAACCATCCAGCTGGCACACAAAATACCCGCGATAGGGAACGGCTTCGATATATCCTTCTGACAAAAGCTGCTCATACGCCAGTTCTACCGTGCTGCGGCTCACCTGCAGATGCTTCGCCAGCATTCTTGTAGAGGGCAGCCTTTCTTCAAAAGGCAGCCCTCCGCTCTCGATTTCCTTCTTAATATAACCATAAATCTGTTCATACAGCGGCTTGGACGCTTTCGCATCCAGGCTGATTGTTAACTCATTCATAACACTCCTATTTCGGCAGGCGGAAAGAGCTTTTCAACGATACGATGCGGTTAAATACCAGAGCGTCCGGCCTTGAATCCTTCGCATCCACACAGAAATATCCCTGGCGTACAAACTGGAAACTGTCATACGCCTTTGCATCTGCCAGGCTTGGCTCTACAAAACACTGCCTGATTTCCAGCGAATTTGGATTCAGGTTCAGGCTTCCGTCCTCTTTGTTATAAACGCCCTGTTCCTCATCAATAATATTTTCATAAAGACGCACTTCCGCTTTCAAAGCCGTCGGCGCTGCCACCCAATGGATTGTTCCCTTTACCTTCCTTCCGGTAAATCCTGTGCCGCACTTCGTCTCCGGGTCGTATGTGCAGTGGATTTCCGTAATCTTTCCGTCTGCATCCTTCTCATAGCTTACGCATTTTACAAAATATGCTCCCATCAGTCGCACTTCATTGCCCGGAAACAGCCGGAAATATTTCTTCGGCGGCTCTTCCATGAAATCCTCCCTGTCAATGTAAAGCTCCCGGCAAAATGGAACCTTGCGCTTGCCTAATTCCTCATTCTCCAGATTATTATCCACATCCAGATACTCAATCTGTCCTTCCGGATAGTTGTCAATAATCAGTTTCACCGGGTCAAGAGCCGCCATGACACGGGGCTTTTTCAGCTTCAGATCTTCACGGATGCAGTACTCCAGCATCGCATAATCAACAGAACTCTGTGCCTTGCTCACACCGCACAATTCTACAAACATCTTGATAGACTCCGGCGTATACCCACGGCGTTTCAGCGCTGCAATCGACACCAGCCTTGGATCATCCCAGCCGTCCACAATGCCGTCCTCTACCATTTTCTTAATGTAGCGTTTTCCGGTCACCACATTCGTAAGGTACAGTTTCGCAAACTCAATCTGCTTCGGGGGCTGCTCATACTCCAGTTCACGTACCACCCAGTCGTAGAGCGGTCTGTGATCCTCAAACTCCAGCGTACAGATCGAGTGCGTCACACCCTCTATCGCGTCTTCAATCGGATGGGCAAAATCATACATCGGATAAATACACCAGGCGTCCCCGGTTCTGTGGTGATGCATATGCGCCACACGGTAAATAATCGGGTCACGCATATTAATGTTCGGAGAAGCCATGTCAATCTTTGCACGAAGTACCTTCTCCCCATCCTGGTAAACGCCATTTTTCATATTTTCAAACAGCTCAAGATTCTCTTCTACACTCCTGTCCCGGTACGGGCTGTTCTTTCCCGGCTCGGTAAGCGTTCCTCTGTATTCACGAATCTGCTCTGCTGTCAAATCGCATACATACGCCTTGCCTTTTTTAATCAGCTTTACCGCTGCCTCATACATCTGTCCAAAATAATCTGATGCAAAAAACAGCCTGTCCTCCCAGTCGGCTCCTAGCCACTGGATATCCGCCTTGATAGACTCCACGAACTCGGATTTCTCTTTTGTGGGGTTCGTGTCATCAAAACGCATATTGAACTTTCCGTTATATTTCTGTGCCAGCCCATAGTTCAGTAAAATCGACTTAGCATGTCCTATATGCAGATAACCGTTTGGTTCCGGCGGGAAACGGGTGCATACTGCATCGCAGTGTCCTTCCGCCAAATCCTTCTCAATGATCTGCTCAATAAAGTTTTTGGAAACTACTTCATTTTCCATAACGCGCCTCCTGATTTCCTTTTCTCTTATAAACAGGCCTTCCGGCCTTTTCAAAAATTGCTTTGGCTACTATCTTAGCATAAACCAGGATAATTGACAATCTTAGAATTGCCAGAGTCCGCCAAAAATGATACACTCTTATTATTATTTCACACAAGGAGACCCCCTATGTATTATTTTATTGTAAACCCTTCTGCCGGCTCCGGTTCCGGCATGAAAAAGTGGAAAATGATTGCCGCTCTTCTTAAAAAGCAGAATCTCCCATATAAAGTATATTTCACCAGGAAATCCGGCGACGCAGTGCGCTTTGCACAGGCTATCACCTCCCGGCACGAACCCCTCATACTTGCCGCCCTGGGAGGAGACGGCACGGCAAATGAAATATTGAACGGCATCTGTGATTTCGAAAACACCATCTTTAGCTATATCCCTACCGGTTCCAGCAACGATTTGGCAAGAGCCCTGAACCTTCCCGACGCCCCGGAAGAGTCACTTGCTCTGCTGCTAAATCCGGAACACATACACGCCCTGGACGTGGGATGCATCCAAAGCGGTGAAGATTCCCGGCGTTTTTTTGTCAGCTCCGGCGTCGGCTTCGATGCCTCGGTCTGCCACGAAGCGCTTTCCTCCCGTCTGAAAAAGCTGCTGAACCGGTTCCATCTGGGAAAGCTCACTTATCTGGGCATTGCCCTAAAGCAGATTATGCTTCTAAAAGGCACCCCGGCAAAACTGGCTTTCGATGACGGACGCGCATTTTCTTTCCCGCGAATCTTTTTCTGCGCCTTCATGAACACCAAATACGAGGGCGGCGGTTTTCAGATGTGTCCGGACGCGCTGCCGGATGACGGTTTCCTGGACGTGTGCCTGGTTGAAAAAGTCCCCAAGCTAAAGTTCCTCCGTGTACTCCCTTCCGCATTTTCCGGCAGGCATACAAGCATTGAAGAAGTACATATTTACCGATGCCGCGAAGCACATATAAAAACTCCCCGCCCGCTGGCTGTCCATGCGGACGGAGAGTCCTTTCACTTCCGAAATACAATAACGGTATCGCTGTTGGATTCCAAATTAAAGTTTATCAGTTAAATCCGAAGAATTTCTGTGTAATCTTATACGCCGCTACTGACAAGTTACGCCCTGATTTTCCCGGAAGATTCATAGTACGCCCCATAATCCCCCGCCGCAGCTTATAGTAAAGTGCAAAATCTGCCTTTTTCAGATACTGCCACAGCTCCTTTTTCTTCTCCAGCGCCTCCTTCGTGCCTGAGCGAATCAGCATGATGGAGGACACCGTTGTAATGATATCCAAATCATTTATCATATATTTCCGCAGCTTTTTATCCGCAATCTTCTGTCCTGCCAGAATATCAATCATAAGCTTATTTACCCGGATCTGCTGGTCAATTCTCCCAATCATCACCACTTCATTTACCGACTGATCCTCCCGTCCGATAAAATAGTGATAAAATGTCTCATCTATATAATACATATTTTTCACATAAGGCAGCGGCTGGAACACAAACAAATTATCCACATAAAAAGTATGTTTTGGCAGCACCAGCCCGCATTCCCGCAGAAGCTTCGTCCGGTAAATCACGGAATGCATCAAAATATAATGCCCGATACGCAGATGACGTACCTGCTCCCATCCAAATACTTTCTCTTTCGGAAAAGCCGCGCGGTACTGCATCACCTTCTTACGCCTCACCCCAACTTTATCATAAACAAAATTGCTAATGACCATATCAACTGTCTGCGGACCTCCTGCCAGCTCCCGCAGTGCATGGAGTATCTTAGGATATGCCGAAGCATCCACCCAGTCGTCGCTGTCCACCACTTTAAAATACAGCCCTGTGGCATTTCTAAGCCCTGTGTTCACTGCCTCGCCGTGGCCGCCGTTCTCCTGGTGGATTGCCTTTACGATTCCCGGATATTTCTTCTCATATGCATCTGCGATTTCTGCCGTCCTGTCTTTCGAGCCGTCATCCACAATCAGTATTTCCACATCTTCACCGCCGGGAAGAAGGGACTCTATACATTTTTCCATGTACTTCTCTGAATTGTAGCAAGGGATTGCTACTGACAATATTTTCATTTTTAATCTTAACCTCCTATACTGCCCATGCGCCGCCTTGGCTGCCATGCCCCAGGCACACTACATGTATTTCATATATGCCCTAAACGCTGATGGAATAGGGTAGTTTTTCTTTCTCTCCTCACGTTCCACAAATATAATATCGTCTGTCTCTCTCCCTAAAGGTTCCTCAACCTTTACAATATATCCCGCCATATGCCATTCCTTGTGGCTGAAAATATGCTTTGACTCCTCTGCTTCCTGAATATGGAGCGCCGAGATATGTCTCTCCTTCAAATAGTTCAAAATTTGCTCTCTCGACAGATGCTCTTTCAGGTTAAGCGGCTCATACAGTCCTGCCAGCAGCCCGTTCTCCGGTCTTTTGCAGATTGCCGTTCTGTTCCCTGCCAGGAGGATGAGCACCGTACGCTTTTCAATTTTTCTCTGTTTCTTAGGCGCCTTTTTCGGAAAATCCCGGATTCTTCCTGCTTCCCTCGCCATGCAGAAAGCTTCTAACGGACACTGCCCGCATTTCGCTGTCCCATTCGGGACACAGACTACTGCTCCCAGCTCCATCAGTGCCTGGTTAAACGCACCCGGCCTGTCCTGCGGCATCATCACGCCGATTTCCCTCTCCCATCGGCTCTTTACCGACTGCTTCAAAATATCATCCTCATCCATTGTCAGCCGTGACATCACCCGCAGCACATTCCCGTCCACCGCAGGAACCGGAATCCCGAAAGCAATCGAAGAAATCGCACCCGCTGTGTAGCGCCCGATTCCGGGCAGTTCTAAAAGCGCTTCATAATTCTCCGGCATCCGGCCGTCATATTTCTCCATCACAACCCGGGCCGCATTCTGCATATTCCGCACCCGGTTGTAATATCCCAGCCCTTCCCATAGCTTCAGCAGCCTGTCCTGCGGACATTCTGCCAGCTCCTTTACCCCGGGAAGGGATTCCAGAAACCTGTCAAAAAACGGTTTTACCGCCTCTACCCGAGTCTGCTGGAGCATAATCTCCGACACCCATACCCGATAGGGCGAAGGTTCTTCCCGCCAGGGCAGAACCCTGGCGTTTGCATCATACCAGTCCAACAGCGGTTCTATGATTTCTTTCAGCATAGCTGCAACCTCACTTAGTATCTACCGATAATAGCAGATTATTGGCATCCCTTTATAAATATTGTCATAAATCACTTTCGCCGCGCTTGTTGGAAGATTAATACAGCCGTGGGAACCGCTGTACATATAAATCGAACCGCCAAAACTGCCGCGCCAGTTCGCGTCATGAAGCCCGATGCCCCCGTTAAACGGCATCCAGTATGTTACCGGATTCTCATAGCTGTCGCCCGGCTTGTCGCTCTTTAACACAGCCGGAGATTTCTTCCAATAAAGCGTATAAGTCCCCGGCGGCGTACGTCTTGACGGATTCGTGTAAGTGCCTGAAACCATGTCCGTTTCCAGGATTTTCTCTCCGTCTATGTACATGCATACCCACTGATTTGTCATATCTACTTCCACATAGTCTACGCCCAAATCACTGTTTACGCGGCTTACGGCAGCCTGCGCGTAAACCGGCACCCGCGTCCTCCGGGCGCCGCTGCGGATTAGCTCCGTCAGCTCTGCAGTCTCCGCTTCACGGTCAATCAGAAATCCATAAGAACCACCCTCGACAGTCACTACAGAACCATCATAAGTCGTAAACGCCCTCGGTTTTCTGTAAGTATCATACTCCTCTGCCAGATAGTCCACGTACAACGCAACCTTCTCCTCATCAAGAGTAACCTCCCCATTTTCATCATAAGAAAGCCACTTCCGTATGATGCTTCCGTCCAATACTTCACGCTTTTCTCCAAACTTATAGATAAGCTCCGTCTTTGCAAAACGGTTCATATTTTTCGTAAGCCTGTTAAGCGCCTTATTTTTCTTCGTAACCGCAGGCTTGGCATAGCAGTCCATCGCCTCCAGTGAAAGCTCATCCTCACTTTTCGAAATCGCTTCACCCAACACCTTCTTCAGCACTTTCTTCTTTACTTTCTTCCCCTGCGTCTCTTCTGCTATCTCATAGGTCGTTCCGTTGAATTTCATATAAGCGTCTGTCGGCTCTTTTTCCAATTTCTTATCACAGCACTTCAACGCTTTTATCGCCTCGCCCAGCTTCTCCTCATCAAACTCGGTACTGGACGCAAACACAAATTCACTGTCCTCCCACAAAGACAAAGGCCACAAATAAAGCTTCTGACTGTCCTTAAAGCCCTGTACCTCGCCTTTCGGCACATACCGATAGCCCACCTGGTCTGCTGTGATGATTTCTTCAGTCCCGCCGCGCTCCTCAATCTTCAATTCATACGTTCCCACCATATCAGAAATCTGCTGCTCCATCTCCTCTACCGTATACAAAGACGCATCCAGCCCGTTAATCTTGGTATTCGGCTGAAACTTATCATGCAGATAAATCATGCCTGCCACATAAACCACAAGCATTACCCCAAACACACTGCCGCCGAAAATCATCCAGAACTTCTTCCACGGAAATACCTTTGCACCTTCCGCCTGAACCTCTTCCTCAGGTTCTTCTATCGGTGTTTCTTCCGTTTTTCCTGCTGTTTTTTCTGATGTCTCTTTTTCTGTCTCTGGCGCAGGCTGATTCTTTTCCTCTACCACGGTTTCTTTTTCTTCCCGCGGCTGAACTTCCTGCTTCTCTGTTTCCTTTTCCTTCCGGGGATGTATTGTCTGTTCTGTTACCGTTTCTGCCTGCCCCTTGGGAGGCAGCGCTTTCGCTTTTACTTCCTTCACTGTTTCCGGCTGATTGTTTATCTCACCTTGTTTTTTCTTATGCTTTTTCTTTCCTTTTCCCATTCTTTCCCTCTGACCTCATGTTCTATAATCATTACGCCATTTCCTTCTATGATATCATCATATAAACGAATGAGAAAGCACTTTTTCTAATTTTCAGCAAATTTTTTGTAACAGTTCAGCCCAGGACTTTGCACTTGCTGCAAAGTCCGTAAGAATGCGTAAATTTAGGCAAAGAATCCAGCCCTTTGCGAGTTGGAGTAATTCACTATAATTCACATGCGATTTTTGATAGATTGGAGTTTTTGACTCCAGGGTGCAAGCTCTGCCAGCTGAGCATCAGTCATCTCTTTCGTTGGCCGACGTTCCAGCAGAAATTTTAGATATCCGTAAATGTTCAGGCCGTGCGCCTTTGCCATCTCAACCATTGTATAAACTACAGCGCTGGCATTGGCTCCAGAGACAGAATCACTGAACAGCCAGTTCTTCTTTTTATGTTCTACAGAACATAAAAAGAATTATGCTCTGTATCAGATTATGTTCTGTAGTGCCGCATAGGCTTTTAAAACTGCTTACGCGGCACCACAATAAACAGAACATAATTGTATATAGAATCTAAAATACACGTTATGATGTATCTACCAATTTAAAGGAGGTAGATGCAAAAATGCAACAAACAACTATTGAAATGTTTCTGAACTTTCTACAGGAGCAAAACCATACGAAAGGCACTGTTAATAGTTATGTACGCCTGATAAGCGATCTGGAGGAACCGCCTGAAACGGATAATCCGAGGGATCTGCTGTCTTTTATTGACAATGCCCTATCATTGAAGAAAGCTGTCCTTAATCGGACATCTTTTGCTTCTGCCCGGGCATCACTCAGTTCTTTTTTCTTCATGAAAACGGGAATACACATAAAAGAATATCGGAAACAGTGCATCCCAAAAGATATGTATGATCCTCTCATGGAACAATACGGAAGCTATTGCAGAGATTTTCTTCATCTTACAGAACCGGTTACACTGGCAGCAATACGGGAGGTTAAAGCTTTTATGAAGATACTTGCTCCTGAACCTGCAAAAGTTGACTGGTCAGATTTTACGGCAGATGATATCGTTGCGTATCTTGATGCAGAGAGGTCTGAGTTACGTACTGCAAGCTTGGGTGTTACTGTAACGGCAATCCGACGTTTCTTTCGTTTTCTGGAGTATAATGACCAGCTGGTGCATCATTCTATACTTAATCTTCCGTTGTCAGTCACAGCATGGAGTAAAGGCGGCAGTCTTCCCATCATTCTTTCTGCTGAACAGCAGAAGAAACTTGAAACTTACACCTTCCCAAAGACACCTATAGGGCTTAGGGATCGGTTGATACTGTGCTGCTTTACAGAACTCGGTCTCAGATGCAGTGAGGTTGCGAACTTGCAAATGGAAGATATCCTATGGCACAGCGGTACGATAATCATCCGGTCAACAAAGACTCGAAGTCAGCGTGAACTCCCTGTTTCAGCGACATTGGGAAAAGCTCTCGAGGAGTACGTGATGCATGCCCGTCCTAAAAGTTTGGGAAATAAGCTGTTCTTCAAATCCGAACGCCAGATGGAATTACCTGCATCAACTGAAAACATAAGAAGTTCGATACGCCGTCTATATGAAAAAAACGGGATTAGTGGTTGGCACGTCGGAACACATGCGCTGCGGAGAACTATGGGGTCGCGTTTATATAATGCAGGTAACGACATGAAAACCGTTGCTGATCTTTTAGGCCATTCTTCTGTTTCTGCTACCAAAGCATATGTAAGGATCGATGTGGATTCTTTAAAGAAAGTTACATCATCCTGGCCAAGGAGGATGAATCATGAGTAATAGGATATCTTCTTTGGTTGAAGCTTATCTGGAATACAAGCATGGACTTGGTTTCCAGTTAGTCGGAGAAGCCGTATATTTAAAGGCATTTGCCAGATACACGATAGAAACAGGATATAATGGGGCGCTGACATGTCAGATTGTTTTTCAGTGGTGTGAACTTGGGGAAAATCCTTCTCTGGTCACAAAAGGCCGCCGGTACGAACCAATAAAGTCATTTGCTGACTATGCAAATGCATTTGATCCGGAATCCGAAATAATGCCAAAACTCCCGTATGGGAATCCACACAACCGAGTCCGACCTCATATATATTCGCTCGAGGAAACATGTAGCCTTATGGAATGTTGTGATAAACTGTATGCTCCAGACGGCATCCGTTCTTTAACAGTAAAAACGGCAATCGGATTGCTTTGGGCAACAGGTCTTCGGACATCTGAACTAATAAATCTTAAAGTGGCGGATGTGGATTTTACAAACAACCTGATTTTTATCCATAGTAGTAAGTTCAATAAAGACAGGTTGATTCCCATACAGCCAGAGGTTACTGCTGAACTGCGAAACTATCGTCAGAAAGTAGAAGTACTGTCCACTAATGCTATTGGAGAACCAAGCTTTTTTATAACTACCAGAGGAAGACCATTAAAACGTGATGCCCTGGAATACGCATTCCGGAAGATTCGAGGCATCATAGATGTCAGTGATTCTGGTTATGATAAAGCCAGACTTTATGATTTCCGTCATACATTTGCGTCCAGGACTGTCCTTGAATGGCTTGAGCAGGATATAGATGTAAATGCTAAGTTATATTTATTATCCACATATATGGGGCATAATCATCCGGAAGATACGTATTGGTATCTGTCTGCAACACCTGAGCTGCTGGATATGTCTTCCCGTAAATATGAAAACATTTATGGAGGTCATGACAATGGTTAAATGTGATAAATCAAAACTGTGTTCTTTTGCCCCACTGCTGGAAAAATACTTTTTATCCTATATGATTTCCCAAAGGAATGTGTCACCACAGACGATTTCTTCTTACAGGGACAGTTTCTCCTTATATCTCGGGTTCATCAGTGGTGTATATCATGTGAAACCTGATGATGTAGAAATGGAGCATTTTTCTATTGACCACCTGAATGCGTTTGCAGAATACCTTGAGAACGACCGGAAATGCAGTTCTTCTACAATCAACCTTCGGATTTCCGCAATTAAATCCTTTTTGAGATATGCTGCAATAGAAGCTCCGGAATACACGAATAGTATCCGCAAGGCCTTGGCTTTTCCTGCAAAGAAGACAGAAAAACCGGTAATGACATTTATTAAAAAGAACGAGTATGAATCTATGCTCGGGACATGTGACGGCTCGGACATAGTATCAGCGAGAGATAAGATGATGCTTATGGTTTTGTATAATACAGGATGCCGGGCTTCAGGGCTTATAAATATCCAGCTCCGTGATATTACCCTGAGCATGGATGGAACATCATCCATCCGCTTTATGGGAAAAGGAAGAAAAGAACGCATCACACCCATATGGAAGACCACTGCATCATTTATTAAGAAATATATAACAATGCAGTGCTTAAGCCAAGATGACTATCTGATTCAAAGCAGGGCAAAAGCACCAATGACGAGATCTGGTATTGGACAAAGGATAACCGTCATTTCAGCAAGAGCCGCAGTACTATCTCCATCACTTTTAAAGAATAAAATATAGCAGGAATTGCACATCTGCCATTTTTCCCCAATGCTCAGCCAAAATCAACACATTCTTACATAATATTTTGAAAATCCCCCTTGTTTTCTATAACCATACACATTTCATCCCACTATATATTGGCATCACGGTTCTGCCTATTGTATAGAAAGCGCCTAACTTCCATAATTTTCTTCGGGCCTTTATCATCAACCACGACATAATAAATCACAAAGTTCTTTATATAGATGCGATAATATGGATATCTCCTCTCTTTCAATGAATGGTACGGCTCAAAAGACTCTGCATTTGGCAAACGCTCTAAGATAGCCGATTCAACTAAATCCAGAAGATTATTTGCAGCCTGCGGATTTTTTAATGTTTTGGCAATATAAACCACTTTTTCTTCTAATTCCTCATAGAATAATGGCAAATACCGCAAAATATATTTTGTATCAGCCATTTACTCTCCTTCTAAGTCCCTCAAAAACCTCATTATGCGTATAACGCCTGCTGTCACTTTCTGCTGCCAGATCCGCTTCATCCATGGCATTTTCTGCCCCATCCGTCAGTTTGGAATATTCTTCAAGGCTTAGTACCACCATAGCGCCATACCCATTTTTAGTTAAATACACTGGTTCGCCGGAATTTACAATTTTTTCTATATCAGGGAATTTATTTCTAAGATCGGAAACTGGCTTTATCTGTATCATTGCTCTTCTCCTTATCATAATTTTATCAATATTCTATCTCAATTTTCATTATAAACAAAACTTGTATATTTTACAAGTAGCAAAATAATTATTTTAATCAGGATATTCCTAACCCTGAATTATTCATGAGCATCTAAAAATGCTCGATACTACAAATCCTTGAACCAGTTCCCGTGAAATCAATCGATTTATCCACAAAAATGGGCAGACT